>NZ_JBFUIC010000004.1:0-94964 GCF_056402075.1 Pseudomonas sp. P4_C3 | reverse complement strand
TTAGCGAGGGGCCGTACGTTCGGGGCGAGACCTTTTGGTTCCTTTTGGGGCGTTTGCCAAAAGGGACTCGCCGTAAGGGCGAAACCGCCAGCCGCCGTTACCGCAGAAACGGATATGCACACTGTCAACAAAAGACAGGCCGGCTGTCAGGCCGCCTTCGCTGGCAAACCAGCTCCTACAGGGATTGGGGGTTGAACCGGATTATTCAGCAGGCACAAAAAAGGCGACCCGAAAGTCGCCTTAGTGCGTTACTGCCCGAATTGCCGCCCCAGGCCACCCGGTACACCGTGAATATCCGTCTCCTCCCACGGCCCCTTCGGACTGATCGACCGGCTCCAGCCGTTATCCCAACGGTAATAGGTACGCTGGCGATAAAAGGTATTGGGCTGATCATCGAGCACATACACCCCAAGCTTCGGATCCCAATGGCTGTTGCCCCCGGGTGGTGGCGCGAAGCTCGCAGAAGTGCGTGGCAACGGCTTGGAGGGTTTGGCCGGGATGCTCGGCTTGCTCGGTACAGGCGAAGTCGATGGCGTAGGGCTGGGCTGCGACGGCGGGAACGGTGGTGGTGCCTGTTGTTCCGGTGGTTGCTGGACCGCACAAGCGCTTAACCCCATAACGACGCTGAGCAGGGTGATACGAGCGAATGCGGTCATGATTGCGTTTTCCTGTTATTTGTCCGGGCTGTCGATGGTCAGTGTTTGCGGCGCAGTGGTGCTGCTGGCCAGGGGCTGGCTGCGACCGATCCATTCGCCGGCGGTCGGTTTGCCGGCGCGGGAAATGCGCGCAACCAGTTGGACTTCAGGGAAGTTCGACAGTTTCAATTGCGGCATCATCGCGTCGGCATCGCCCAGTTCGACGGTCACCGGCAGGTCGGCCACCGTCATGCGCTTGACCGCCAGCGGGGCCGGAGGACCGGAGATCGCACGGGCGAAGATGAACACGCTGTCGCCAGGCTGGACCTTGGTCTTGAGGTCCGCTGCCAGATCGACGCTGACCTTGAGCAACGCCGAGGCCTTGGCCGCCGGTGCCTGCGCAACCTTGCCGCCACTGGCCACCAGCTTCTCCGTGGCCCGGGCAATCCCGCCTTGCAGCGCCTCGCGAGACTTGTCTTGCGGCGGCAACTGCGCCAACAGGCGATTCCAGTAATCGATGGCGTCCTGATAACGCTCGCTTTCAAACGCGGCAATACCGAGCAGGCCAAGGCTGGTGACTTCTTTCGGATCGGTCTTGAGCGCTTCGTCGGTCAGGGCCTGGACCTTGTCCGACCACTTCTTGTCATCGGCGAAGTACTGGGCCTGGGCCCATTGGCCGAGCAGCTCGGGCTGGCGGCCGGCCAGGTTCACCGTGCGTTCGAACATCTTCGCCGCGTCCGCCGGGCGATCCTGAGCCATGTAGGTGCGACCGAGGAAGTACGTGCCTTCGGCGGAATCCGGTTGTGCGGCAACCGCGCGCTCCAGTCGTTTGGTCATCTCTTCCATCGTCTGCGGCGCCTGGRCGAACTCGCGGGTCAGCTCAACCTTGTCGCTGGCGCCGTAATGCATGTACAGCCCCAGGCCCAGCACCGGCACCAGAACGGCCGCCAGCAATGGCAAGGGTTTGCCCAGGCGCGAGACCTGCGGCGCTTCGACGCCCTCGGTGTCCGCCAGCAATTCACGGGCAGCTTCCGCGCGACCGGCGTCCATTTGCGCCGCATCGAGCACGCCCTCTTCCTGCTGAGTCTGCAACTCAGCCACGCGCTCCTGATACAGCGCGACGTTCAGGGCGGTACGATCCTCTTCGCGCTGGGCACGACGACTGCGCAGCACCGGGATCAACAGAAAACTCAGGGCCACCAGAAGCAGCAGACCTGCAGCGAGCCAGAAATCAATCATTCTTGGTTTTATCCAACAGGTGGTCGAGGCGCGAGCGCTCCTCGGCAGAAAGCGAGCCCGGGGTGCTGGCGCGTTGCACGCGACGACGGCGGACGATCACCGCGATGATCACCACACCGCCCAGCAGCAGGCCGGCGGGGCCGAACCAGAGCAAGGCGGTCTTGGCGTTCAGCGCAGGCTTGTAGCGGACGAAATCACCGTAGCGATCGACCATGAAGTCGATGATCTGCTGGTTGTCCTTGCCCTCGCCCAGCATGCGAAAAATCTCTTTGCGCAGGTCGGCGGCAATCGGTGCGTTGGAATCGGCGATGTCCTGATTCTGGCACTTGGGGCAACGCAGCTCCTTGGTCAGCTCGCGGAAACGCTCGCGATCTCCTTCCTTGGCGAACTCGTAGGTGTCGATGGCCGCGTGGGCCACGCCCGCCAGGCTCAAGCCCAGGACAATGGCAGCGATCCAGCGCTTCATGGCTTGGCCTCGTCGACCAGCGCCTGGTACTTGGCCGCCAGTTTTTCGCGCCAGACCTGCTCGTCGATCACGCCGACAAACTTGTCGCGGATGATGCCCTTGGCGTCGATGAAGAAGGTTTCCGGTGCGCCATACACGCCGAGATTCAGGCCCAGTGAGCCTTGGTCGTCACGAATGTCCAGTACATACGGGTTGTGGAAGTCCGTCAGCCACTTCAAGGCATCGGCGTTGACGTCCTTGTAGTTGATGCCGTAGATCACCACGCCTTGCTGGGCCAGCTTGTTCAACACCGGGTGCTCGACCCGGCAGGAAATGCACCAGGTGCCCCAGACGTTGACCAGCGCCGGTTTGCCCAGAATGTCAGCCTTGGTCAGGGCCTTGTCGCCCTGCACCGTCGGCAGGGAAAACTCCGGGAACGGCTTGTTGATCATGGCCGAGGGCAGCTCGGCCGGATCCAGGTACAACCCACGGTAAAGGAATACAGCAACCACCAGAAAAATCGCCAGTGGCAACAACATCAACCAACGCTTCATGCAGTGGCTCCCGACATGCCCAGTGCTTCGCGCACGCGGCTTTTGACCTTGACCCGATAACGCCGATCCAGCGCCGCCAGCAATCCACCGAAACCTGTCAGCAAACCACCGAACCAGATCCAGCGCACGAACGGTTTGACGTGCACGCGCACAGCCCAGGCGCCGTTACCCAAGGGTTCACCGAGGGCGACGTAGAGGTCGCGGGTGAATCCGGCGTCGATGCCCGCTTCGGTCATCACCGAGTTCTGCACGGTGTACAGGCGTTTTTCCGGGTGCAGCACGCTGACTTCCTTGCCGTTGCGGATCACCCGGACGGTGCCCTTGTCGGACGTGAAGTTCGGGCCTTCGAAGTGCTTGGCACCTTCGAAGATGAAGTGATAACCGGCCAGGTCCATGGACTCGCCCGGCGCCAGGCGCAGGTCGCGCTCGGCACTGTTCTGGCTCGACAGCACGACACCCAGCGCACACACGGCAATGCCCAGGTGCGCAACCTGCATGCCCCAGTAACTGCGGGTCAGGGTTGGCAGGCCCTTGATCAGCCCTTTGTGGCGGGTCTTGTCGAAGATGTCTCGCACACCGGCCAACAGCACCCAGGCAGCGAGCATGAAGGTTGCGAGCACCGCCCAGTTGAAATCGCCGTAGGCGACGCCGGCCACTACTGCCAGCGCGGCGCTGCCGAGCAAGACCGGGGTGAGCATGCTCACCAGCCATTTCACCGGGGTGTCTTTCCAGCGCACGATCACGCCGACCGCCATCACCATCATCAGCAACGCCATCAACGGAATGAACAGCGCGTTGAAGTACGGCGGGCCGACGGACAGCTTGGCGCCGGTCATGGCGTCCAGAATCAGCGGGTACAAKGTACCGAGCAGGATCATCGAGGCCGCGACTACCAGCAYCAGGTTGTTGCCCAGCAGCAAGGTTTCCCGGGACCAGAGGTTGAAGCCGACCTGGCTCTTGACCACCGGCGCGCGCAGGGCGAACAGCGTCAACGAACCACCGACCACGAACAGCAGGAAAATCAGGATGAACACGCCGCGCTCCGGATCGGAGGCAAAGGCGTGCACCGAGGTCAGCACGCCGGAACGCACGAGGAAAGTACCGAGCAGACTCAAGGAGAATGCGGCGATGGCCAACAACACGGTCCAGCTCTTGAACACGCCACGCTTTTCCGTGACCGCCAACGAGTGAATCAGTGCAGTGCCCACCAGCCATGGCATGAACGAGGCGTTTTCCACCGGGTCCCAGAACCACCAGCCGCCCCAGCCGAGCTCGTAGTACGCCCACCAAGAACCGAGGGTGATGCCGATGCCGAGGAACGCCCAGGCAACAATGGTCCACGGACGCGACCAACGCGCCCACGCGGCATCCAGGCGACCGCCCATCAGCGCGGCGATGGCGAAGGCGAAGGCCACCGAGAAACCGACGTAGCCCATGTACAGCATCGGCGGGTGAACGATCAGGCCGATGTCTTGCAGCAAGGGGTTGAGGTCGGCACCGTCGCTGGGCACTTGCGGCAGGATGCGCTTGAACGGGTTGGAGGTCATGATAAGGAACAGCAGGAAACCGGTGCTGATCATGCCCATCACCGCCAGCACGCGGGCCAGCATGACCTGTGGCAACTGCCGGGAGAATACCGACACCGCGAAGGTCCAGCCGCCGAGAATCAAGGCCCACAACAACAAGGAACCTTCGTGGGCACCCCACACGGCGCTGAACTTGTAGTACCACGGCAACGCGCTGTTGGAGTTGTTGGCCACGTAGGCCACGGAGAAGTCATCGACCATGAAGGCGTAGGTCAGGCAACCGAAGGCGAACAGCAGAAAGGTGAATTGCCCCCAAGCGGCCGGCTGGGCCAGGCTCATCCACAGGCGGTCACCGCGCCAGGCACCGAACAGCGGCACCACGGCCTGAGCCAGGGCGAAGCACAGGGCCAGGATCATCGCCAGGTGGCCAAGCTCGGGAATAAAGATGCCGGATGTCATGGATCAACCCTCCTTCGCGGGCGTTGGAGCCGATTGACCGCTGTCTTTCAACGCCTTGGTCACTTCCGGCGGCATGTACTTCTCATCGTGCTTGGCCAGCACTTCATCGGCCACCACCACGCCATCGGCATTGAGCTTGCCCAGAGCGACGATGCCCTGCCCTTCGCGGAACAGGTCCGGCAGGATGCCGCGATAAGTGATGGTCACGGATTTGTTGAAGTCGGTGACGACGAACTTCACGTCCAGGGAATCACTGGAACGCTCCAGCGAGCCCTTCTCGACCATGCCGCCGGCACGAATGCGCGTGTCTTGTGGGGCTTCACCGTTGGCGATCTGGGTCGGTGTGTAGAACAGATTGATGTTCTGCTGCAGGGCGCTCAGGGCCAGGCCGACGGCAGCGCCGACCCCGACCAGGATCGCGAAAATGATGATAAGACGCTTTTTGCGCAGCGGATTCACTTGCCGTTCTCCCGGCGCAAACGACGCGCCTCTTGTTGCAGATACCGCTTGCGGGCCAGGATCGGCGCCGCCACGTTGAGGACCAACACCGCCAGGCAGATGCCATAGGCTGACCAGACATACAGGCCATGATGACCCATGGCGATGAAGTCGCCGAATGAAGCAAAACTCATCGAGCGACCTCCAGGCTGTTTTCCACTTCGGCTTTGACCCAACTGGCCCGGGCTTCGCGCTTGAGCACTTCAAGGCGCATGCGCAGTAACAGGACCGCGCCGAAGAAACAGTAGAAACCCAGCGCCGTCAGCAGCAATGGCAGCCACATCTCGGCAGGCATCGCCGGTTTTTCGGTGAGGGTGAAGGTCGCGCCCTGGTGCAGGGTGTTCCACCACTCCACCGAGTATTTGATGATCGGGATGTTGATCACACCGACAATCGCCAGCACCGCGCAGGCCTTGGCCGCGCTGTCACGATTGCTGATGGCGTTGCCCAGCGCAATGAGACCGAAGTACAGGAACAGCAGGATAAGCATAGACGTAAGGCGTGCATCCCAGACCCACCACGAGCCCCAGGTCGGTTTGCCCCAGATCGCCCCGGTGACCAGCGCCACCGCGGTCATCCACGCGCCGATAGGCGCCGCGCATTGCAAGGCGACGTCGGCCAGTTTCATCTTCCACACGAGGCCGACGATACCGCACACGGCCAGCATCACGTAGATGGACTGGGCCAGCATGGCGGCCGGGACGTGGATGTAGATGATGCGAAAGCTATTGCCCTGCTGATAGTCCGGCGGCGCGAAGGCCAGGCCCCAGACCACGCCAACACTGATCAGCAGCAACGCCGCGACGCTCAGCCAGGGCAACATTTTGCCGCTGATGCCGTAAAACCATTTGGGCGAGCCGAGCTTGTGAAACCACGTCCAATTCATACTGTTTCCATCACGGTTGCTCTTTACTGTGAAGAGCCAGGGTCTGCCTTTCTTCAAAAAAAGTGATCAAATTTTGATCAGGCCTCATTATTATTCGCCGACGCTGATCTTCAGGCCAGCGGCTATTGCAAAAGGTGTCAGGGTTATCGCCAGGGCGGTCAGGCTGCCAAGCCACAGGAGATAACCGGTCGCCGGCATCCCCTGCAAGGCAGCCTGCAAGGCGCCACTGCCAAGGATCAATACCGGGATGTACAGTGGCAGAATCAGCAGTGCCAGTAACAGGCCACCGCGCTTCAAACCGACCGTCAGCGCCGCGCCCACCGCACCGAGCAGGCTCAGTACTGGTGTACCGAGCAGCAACGAAAGCAGCAACACTGGCAGACAGGCGGCAGGCAAACCGAGCATCAGCGCCAGCAAGGGCGCCAGCAAAACCAGTGCCAGGCCGGAAAAAGCCCAGTGTGCCAGCACCTTGGCCAAAACCAGAAGAGCCAGGGGGTGCGGCGAAAGGACCCACTGCTCGAGCGATCCATCCTCGAAATCACTGCGGAAAAGCCCGTCCAGCGAGAGCAGGACCGATAAAAGTGCCGCGACCCAGACCAGCCCCGGAGACAAGGTTTGCAACAATTGAGACTCGGGACCGACCGCCAACGGGAACAGGGAAACGACGATGGCAAAGAACACCAGCGGATTGGCCAGCTCCGCCGGACGGCGGAATAGCAGACGAGCTTCGCGGGCGACCAACAGGCCGAAAACACTCATACGGCCCAGCTCCCCAGATCGATGTCGCGATAACCGGCCGGCATCCGGCTCAGCGTGTGATGAGTGGTCAACACCACCATGCCGCCACGTTCGCAGTGGCCGGCCAGATGAGATTCAAGCTGTGCCACGCCCTGCTTGTCGAGGGCGGTAAAGGGTTCATCGAGGATCCATAGCGGCGGACTGTCCAGATACAGGCGCGCCAAGGCGACGCGGCGCTGCTGACCAGCGGACAGGGTGTGGCAAGGCACATCCTCGAATCCACGCAGCCCGACCGCGGCCAGTGCCTGCCAGATCGCCGCATGAGTCGCCGGATGGTGCAAGGCACACAGCCAGCTCAGGTTCTCTTCCGGCGTCAGCAAGTCCTTGATCCCGGCAGCATGGCCGATCCACAGCAGGCTGCGCGCCAGCTCTCCGCGTTGTTCGTTCAGCGGCTGGCCGTTGAGCAGCACCTGACCGGCGGTCGGCTGCATCAGCCCCGAGAGCAGGCGCAACAGGCTGGTCTTGCCGCTGCCGTTGGGGCCGCTGATTTGCACCATTTCGCCACTGGCCAGTCTCAAATCGAGATTTTCGAAGAGCAGCCGAAGGTCTCGCTCACAGGCAAGGGCAACGGTTTGCAGGACAGGACTGGTCAAGGGTTCACGGGCCTTATACGGTTCAAGTCGGCTCTGGCGCGGCCGTTAAAGAGATGCAGCATAGATGCAATGACGTCTTGTTCTAGAGAGCTGCGTCAAACAATTGCAAAGTTTTGCCATTTTTGGATACAACGGCGCGGCATTATACATGCCATACCTTACTCCAAAGAGTGGATTTTCCTCAGGTTGTGACCGCGTATGACAGGCGAAATGAACATCCTCCCACTACCGCAATCCCTCCCGGCGACGTCACGCCCGCCGGTGGTCAGCGGTGAGTTGCTCAAGTTGCTGACGCCGGTGGAGGGGCTGATCAGCGTCGGTCAAACCGCCCAGGCTGAAGTCTTGTCGCTCAAGCAGGTGGATCAGACTTTCCAGATGCTGCTCAAAGTCACCCTCGACAGCGGCCGCCAGACTACGGTCCAGACCACCAGTAATCAACCACTGGCCCAGGGCACCACGCTGGTCGTCACCCAGCCCTCGGCCGGCAGCCTGGCCGTGACGGTACAACAGGCCATTGCCTCCAACGTCGCCACCCTCACCCGCCTCGACACCGCGCAACTGCCCGTCGGCACTCTGTTGCAGGGCAAAGTGCTGACCTCGCAAGTGCTGCCGCAGGTACCCGGCCAGCCCATGGTGTTTCGCTCGATGGTGAGCTTGCTCAATACCGCACTGAGCGGCAGCACCCTGAACATCGACAGTCCGCAGCCCTTGCGCATCGGTACCTTGTTGAGCGCTCAGGTGCAGGACGCCCAGACCGTGAAATTCGTGCCACTGAGCAGCCGCCAGGAACAACTGGCGGTGACCCGGCAACTGGTCGATCAGCAAAGCCGCCAGGGTTCGCTGGATGGCTTGCTCAAGCTGCTGCAGAACCTTCCCGCCTCGGACCAGACCTCCGCCGAACTGCGCAGTGCCGCCGCCCGCCTGCTCGCCGGCCTGCCGGATGTCCAGCAATTGAGCACCGCCAAGGGCCTGGCGCTGGCGCTGGCCGGCAGCGGCGCTTTCCTCGAAAGCAAACTGCTGAGCGGGCAAAACCCGACGCTAACGCCGGACATGAAAGGCGATTTGCTCAAACTGGTCGCGCAACTGAGTCAGGGCTTGCCGGCCAACACCAGCCTCGGCGCGATCATCGCCGCCAATACCCTGGCCCAGGCCATGCCGAATTTTGTCCGCAATGCCCTGGGCATGCTCGGCCAGGTCAGTGCCAAACCGTCGCCGAGCGGTTTCCCGCTGCCCGAGCGCCTGTTGCAAGGCTCCGACGGTGAAAACGACCTCGAACACCTGCTGCGCCTGGCCGCCGCCGCAGTTTCACGCCTGCAAAGCCATCAACTGTCGAGCCTGGAACAGACCGGCGTAACCGCCGACGGGCGGCTGATGAGCACCTGGCAGCTGGAAATCCCGATGCGCAGCATGCAAGACATCGTGCCCTTGCAGGTCAAGTTCCAGCGTGAAGACTCACCCGAAAACGAACAGCCTAAGGAGCGTCGCGAAGAACGCGAACCCAAGCAACAGCTGTGGCGTGTGGAACTGGCCTTCGTCATGGAACCTCTGGGGCCGCTGCAAATCCAGGCGCAACTGATCAAGGGCAGCCTCTCCAGCCAGCTCTGGGCCGAACGGCCGTACACCGCCAGCCTGATCGAAAGCAATCTCGCCGGGCTGCGTGACCGTTTGCTGTCCGCCGGCCTGAACGTCGGCGACCTCGATTGCCACCTCGGCACACCACCCCAAGGCCCGCAAACCCGCCTCGAACAACGCTGGGTCGACGAAACCGCATGAAAAACCCCAACGCCCCACGACAGGCCATCGCCCTCAAATACGACGGCACCCACGCCCCGACCCTCACCGCCAAGGGCGACGAAGCGCTGGCGGAAGAAATCCTGCGCATTGCCCGCGACTGCGAAGTGCCGATCTACGAAAACGCCGAACTGGTGAGATTGCTGGCGCGGATGGAACTGGGGGACAGCATTCCGCAGGAGCTGTATCGGACGATTGCCGAGATCATTGCGTTTGCGTGGAATTTGAAGGGGAAGTTTCCGGCGGGGCAGGATCCGGAGGCGCCGAAGATGGAGCGTGATATCACCACTACAACATCAGAATGAAAGCACCATCCTATCGATATCTGTCACGGCAACGTTTTGATCAGATAACCCTCATAAAATCCTGTCTATACCCGCCTGCGATTATCACACTCCGCCCATCAGTCCATCCGTCAACGGGTGGCTGTCACTCAGGGGAGTCGAAGAAGATTTTCAGCAGTGTAGAGAGGATCTTCTCCTGYTCCAATTTGATTAAGAACGTAAGAAACCCGAACTCCAACTTCCGGCCAACCCAGACTATTATATTGTTGTTGTCGAAATCGCGCCTTTTTACCAGCAATGCTTGATATTGTTACGAACCCATACATTGACTCAGGATCAAACTCTATTATGGAACCAGTTGTACGGTCACGAACACTGCTCATCTGAATCTCCTTTACATAAGGCCGAGGCCGAAAAATTTAAGTCATTCCCTACATTAGAACGGGATACGCTTATTGAACACTCCTCTGAGCCGATTAAATACTGAATATATGTATCGCCATCTGTAAAAGCGCTTCAAAATATTGGGTTAAAACGAAGATATCGAACGTCAGAGAGACTGAAACGTCGAGAGATAAAACGCTCCGGTCAAGCAAAGCCGGAGTTTCTGGCTTGGGCAGTTCAGTATGATGAGGGAGGCGTTCCCGAACGGAGCTTGGCCAGGCATCAGGAATGGCTGCCTGTGCTTACTTGTGCTGCCTTGAAGCTTGAGGGGACATGTCTGTTACAGATCGGGTACGGCAAATACTGGATGCAGTCGACGAGCAGAACCACACACCGTCGGTCATATGAACGTGTGTTGGCTATACACTTACGCCAGCTCCTACAAAAAAGCGCAAAAGCTTGAGACTGCGACCGACAATCAATCCATTGATAAGGCCAGCCCCCAGTGCCGACCATGCCGTCATCGGTAATTCATTGGCCATTTCCGGATACATCGCTGCCTGACAGCCAAGGTAGTAACGCCATGCAAAGAAGCCCCAATACACCATCAGTACCTTGATTGTGCCAGGCAGAACCAGATGTTCCCCCTCGCGCTGCACATTGCTGTACGAGAAAAAGCGCAGTGCCTGCAACCATCCCGCCAATAACCCGATTACATAGGCCGAGAGTGGAATGACTACACCTTGGGAGAGATTCAGCGAAGCCAGGGACAGGGTCACGAATATCACGGGCGATATCTGCAATGCCCTTTTCGACACCTGATTCTTGAAGCAGGCAATGACACCGTAATAAGTCAGGATCAGAAAAACCGCATGAACCCACAGCGGTGTACCGCGCAAAATGTCGAGCATAAGCCTTCCTGGCACTGAATAGGTTTGAACAAGATGCTCAACCTACTGATGGCGGGTTGYAATCACAAGATAGCGGGATCTGAAAAAGCGATAGGCAGGAGGCTACGACGGAGTAGTACCCGTCTGAGGATAGAGAGGAATGCGTCGGATCCTGGGGAAGACTACTGAAATTTCGAGGACGCCTTCGCTGGTAAGCCAGCTCCTACAGTTCGGTATCGGCGTGAACCTGTAGGAGCTGGCTTGCCAGCGAAAGCGACATCAGCCAGATCGCAAAACTCAGTTCTTGTGAAGCTTACTCATCAACTCCGCCTCCGCCTGGGTCAAGCCGCAGGACTGGGTCAGTTCGTTGACGCTGGCGCCCATTCCGACTAACCGCGCTGCCTGAGCAAACGACAGGCTTGAAGGATCGCGTTGTTCCAACTGTGCCAGTTTGTCTGGCAACGGCCCGACCACCGCGCGAAGCTCATGCAAGTCTTCACCCATGCGCACGTTGCCGTTCTGGTAATCGTCGACGCGTTTGCCCAGGTCCTTGATGCGCTGATCGCGCAGCGCATCGCCTTGGGTCTGTTGTGCGGCGATCTGCTCTTGACCGCGAATGTACGCCAGGAACATTGCCAGCGTACCTGCCCAAAACAGGAACAGGACAATGACCGCAACCTCGAGAATCAATCAGATACTCTCCAGTTCCGACCATTCTTCTTCGCTCATCATCTTGTCGAGCTCGACGAGGATGAGCAATTCGTTGTTCTTGTTGCACACGCCTTGAATGAACTTGGCGGACTCTTCGTTACCCACGTTCGGCGCGGTTTCGATTTCCGACTGACGCAGGTAAACCACTTCGGCCACGCTGTCGACCATTATCCCGACCACCTGCTTGTCGGCTTCGATGATGACGATACGGGTGTTGTCGCTGATCTCGGCATTCATCAGGCCGAAGCGCTGGCGGGTGTCGATCACGGTAACGACGTTGCCGCGCAGGTTGATGATGCCCAGCACGTAGCTCGGGGCACCCGGGACCGGGGCGATTTCGGTGTAACGCAGGACTTCCTGGACGCGCATCACGTTAATGCCGTAGGTCTCGTTGTCCAGCTTGAAGGTGACCCATTGCAGGATCGGATCTTCGGAACCCTTTGCCGCCGTCGCCTTGTCATTCATACCCTGATCCCCTCAAGAAACCGCCCTGGCGGTGTTGTTCCGTTATGTAGTTTTGTGGGTCGGCTTGTGGCCGTCCATGTGCTTTGCGCCGCCGCTGGCGATCAACTCGGCCAGCGCGGAAACGTCGAGCAACGCACACATGTGTTCAATCACCGTGCCCGCCAGCCATGGCCGTTGACCACGGTGACTGCGCCACTTGATTTCGTTCGGATCCAGGCGCAACGAGCGGCTGACCTGATGCACCGCCAGCCCCCACTCGTAGCCCTGGACGGAAATGACGTATTGCAGACCCTGCTTGAAATCGTCGCGATAACGGTCGGGCATGACCCAACGTGCGGTATCGAGCACCTTGAGGTTGCCGGCCTGGCTCGGCAGGATGCCCAGGAACCATTCGGGTTGGCCGAACAGCGGCGTCAGCTCGTGACCGGCCAGGGAATAGATCGACCCCAGGCACACCAGTGGCACTGCCAGGGTCAATCCGGCGACATCGAACAGCAGGCACTCGAACGGTTCGGCGGCCCAGGACGGACGACCGTCGGATTCGACCGGTGGCGGCGTGTTGCTCGGTGGCAGGTGCACTTCGACGACGGGCGGAACCAGCGTCTGCTGTACCTCGACGACGGCGGGCTGTACCTCGACCGGGGGAGGGACCAGGACCTGCAGCAACGGCGCGATGGTCGAGACCGGCGCCATGACGGGTGCCGGCGCTTCGATAACCGCCTTGACCACTGGCGCAACCGATGCCCGTGCCGGGGCGGCCGTTACAGTCGCGGCGGCATCCCGGGCCTGTTCTTCGAGCACCGCTGCCTGGAACTCGTCGAGCACGGCTTCGGCGGCGATCTCCTCGGCCACTGCCTCTACGGGCAGCGTCAATTCTTCAGTCACTTCCTGCAGCAGGCTGTCCAGGTAGGACTGCAAGGCCAGTTGCGGGCGCGAAGTGGTCTTCAATGGCCGGTTCATGAGCACGCACCTGTAGGAGCGAGCATGCTCGCGATGAACCTGAGAGCGCCACGGGGTGTCAGGTTTCCCGCGTCATCGTTGACGACCATCGCGAGCAAGCTCGCTCCTACAGGAATTGGGCTCATGTCACGCCACCTGCGGAACAAGTTGTGCCGCCAGCAGATGCTTGAGCAACGCACGGTAAGCGAGGACGCCACGGCTCTTGCCGTCGAATTGCGAAGGCGTCAGCCCCGCTCGACTGGCATCGCGCAGGCGCGTGTCCACCGGGATGTAGCCTTGCCAGATTTCGTCGGGGAATTTGTCGCGCAGCACGCGCAACGTGCCGAGGGACGCCTGGGTCCTTCGGTCAAACAGCGTCGGCACGATGGTGAACGGCAACGCCTGTTTGCGCGAGCGGTTGATCATCGCCAGGGTGTTGACCATGCGCTCAAGGCCCTTGACCGCCAGGTGTTCGGTCTGCACCGGGATCACCAGTTGCTGGCTCGCCGCCAAGGCATTGACCAT
This sequence comes from Pseudomonas sp. P4_C3, assembly GCF_056402075.1. Classification (NCBI taxonomy): domain Bacteria; kingdom Pseudomonadati; phylum Pseudomonadota; class Gammaproteobacteria; order Pseudomonadales; family Pseudomonadaceae; genus Pseudomonas; species Pseudomonas sp. P4_C3. The sequence goes on along the minus strand of NZ_JBFUIC010000004.1, from coordinate 81,342 downwards.
CAGCACGCCGAGCAAGGGCGGGCTGTCGATCACCGCGTAATCGAAGTCCTGCCACAGTTGCGCCAGGCTCTTGGCAATCACCAGGCCCAAACCACTCTGCCCCGGCGACTGGCGCTCAAGGGTGGCCAGCGCGGTGCTGGAGGGCAACAGGGAGATGCGTTCGTCGCTGGTCGACAGCAGCAGTTGACCCGGCAGGCCTTGCGGCACGTTGCCCTTGTGGAGGAACAGGTCGTAGCTGCTGTGCTCCAGGGCGTCGGGATCGTAGCCGAAGTAGCTGGTCATCGAGCCGTGGGGGTCGAGATCGACCACGACCACGCGCTTGCCCGCCTCCGCCAGTAAACCGGCTAAAGCGATGGAGGAAGTGGTTTTACCAACACCACCCTTTTGATTGGCGACTGCCCAGACTCTCATTCGGATTGTTCCTCCCGGCCGAATGGATCGGCCGAGAAATAGCTCAACGTGTTAATGCGGGTGACGGAGAATTGACGGCGCTCTCTCGTACCGGCGACTTGACCGGGGTCGGTGCAGTTTGTGTGCCAGCACGCTTCAATGCGGCATCCGGTTGCGCATGGGCGGTTCCGGTGCCGGTCAGGCTGCGGCGCACATCGAGGTTGCGCGACACCACCAGCACCACGCGACGGTTGCGGGCGCGGCCTTCAGCGGTGGCATTGTTGGCCATCGGCTGAAACTCGCCGTAGCCCACCGACGCCAGGCGACCGGGGTTCACCCCCTGCRTCGCCAGCATGCGCACGATGCTGGCCGAGCGGGCCGAAGACAGTTCCCAGTTGGTCGGGTACTGCGCGGTGCGGATCGGTTGGTCGTCGGTGAAGCCTTCGACATGAATCGGGTTGTCGAATGGCTTCAGGATCGCCGCAACCTTGTCGATGATGTTGAACGCGATGTTGCTGGGCATGGCGTCGCCGCTGCCGAACAACAGGCTGGAATTGAGCTCGATCTCGACCCACAACTCGTTGCCGCGCACGGTCATCTGGTTGGAGCTGATCAGGTCACCGAACGCCGCACTGATGTCGTCGGCGATGCTTTTGAGCGGATCGCTGGCGCCGGCGACACCGGCATCGACCAGGTCACTGTCCTTGACCAGCGGCTTGGCCGGGGTCACGGTCTTCGGCCGCTCGTCACCGATGGGGATGGGCTTGAGCGAACGATCGGAATCGGTAAAGACGCCGATCAACGCTTCGGAAATGACCTTGTACTTGCCTTCGTTGATCGAAGAGATCGAGTACATCACCACGAAAAAGGCGAACAGCAAGGTGATGAAGTCCGCGTAGGACACCAGCCAGCGTTCGTGGTTTACATGCTCTTCATGCTGGCGACGACGTGCCATGAGCTTATTCCCTTAATCCATGAAGCCTTGCAGCTTCAACTCAATGGAGCGAGGGTTTTCACCTTCGGCGATCGACAGGAGTCCTTCCAGCAGCATTTCGCGATAACGCGACTGGCGCAACGCGATGGATTTGAGTTTGGCGGCAATCGGCAGCAGCACCAGGTTGGCACTGGCCACGCCGTAGATGGTGGCGACGAAGGCCACGGCGATGCCGTTACCCAGTTGCGACGGATCGCCCAGGTTGCCCATGACGTGAATCAAGCCCATCACCGCACCGATGATGCCGATGGTCGGCGCATAGCCGCCCATGCTTTCGAAGACCTTGGCCGCTTCGACATCGCGGCTTTCCTGGGTGTAGAAATCCACTTCCAGAATGCTGCGGATCGCCTCCGGCTCGGCACCGTCAACCAGCAGTTGCAGGCCTTTGCGCGCGTAGTTGTCGGGCTCGGCGTCGGCGATACCTTCAAGGCCGAGCAGGCCTTCCTTGCGGGCGGTCAGGCTCCAGTTCACTACGCGGTCGATGCCACCGGCCAGGTCGACACGGGGCGGGAACAGGATCCAGGCAAGGATCTGCATGGCGCGCTTGAAGGCGCTCATCGGCGATTGCAGCAGCGCGGCGCCAATGGTGCCGCCGAGCACGATCAGCGCTGCCGGGCCGTTGGYCAGGGCGCCAAGATGACCGCCTTCAAGGTAGTTGCCGCCGATGATGGCGACGAAGGCCATGATGATGCCGATCAGGCTTAGAACATCCATCAGATGCAGGCCTCGACCAGGTGCTTGCCAATGTCGTCGAGGCTGTACACCGCGTCGGCGAGTTCAGCCTTGACGATGGCCATCGGCATGCCATAGATCACGCAACTGGCTTCGTCCTGTGCCCAGATCGAACTGCCGCCCTGCTTGAGCAGGCGCGCGCCTTCACGGCCGTCGGCGCCCATGCCGGTCAGGACCACCGCCAGAACTTTGTCGCCGTAGGACTTGGCTGCCGAACCGAAGGTGATGTCCACGCACGGCTTGTAATTCAGACGCTCGTCACCCGGGAGGATTCTCACCGCGCCACGGCCGTCGATCATCATCTRCTTGCCACCCGGCGCCAGCAGCGCCAGGCCCGGCCGCAGGATGTCGCCATCCTCGGCTTCCTTGACGCTGATGCGGCAGAGCTTGTCCAGGCGCTCGGCGAAGGCCTTGGTGAAGGCGGCCGGCATGTGTTGGACCAGCACGATCGGGGCCGGGAAGCTGGCCGGCAATTGGGTCAACACCCGTTGCAGCGCAACCGGGCCGCCGGTGGACGTACCGATGGCCACCAGTTTGTAGGCTTTGCGTTTCGGCGCGGGCGACGACGCAGTGGCCGCATGCGTACGCGCAGGGATCGGTGCCGGTGCCGGACGCACGGGCGCGCTGCTGCCAAAACTGCCAACGCTGGAAGGCGCAGGCGTCGGGGCTGGTGCAGCGACAGGCGTCGGAGCGCTGTAGGCGCTGACTCGACGATTGCTGCGCGCAATGCTGAGGATCTTCTCGCACAGCAGTTGCTTGACCTTCTCGGGGTTGCGCGAGATGTCTTCGAAATTTTTCGGCAGGAAGTCCACCGCGCCGGCATCCAGCGCATCGAGGGTGACGCGGGCGCCTTCGTGGGTCAGCGAGGAGAACATCAAGACCGGGGTCGGGCAGCGTTGCATGATGTGCCGCACAGCGGTGATGCCGTCCATCATCGGCATCTCGTAGTCCATGGTGATCACGTCGGGCTTGAGGGCCAGCGCCTGATCGATCGCCTCTTTGCCGTTGGTCGCCGTGCCGACGACCTGGATATTGGAATCCGCTGAAAGAATTTCCGAGACGCGGCGGCGGAAAAACCCCGAATCGTCCACCACCAGGACTTTGACTGCCATAAACACTCCATTAGTTGGAGCGAGGCCAGGCGCCCCGCTCCACCAGAATCAAATACGCCGTGTGGCGTAACGCTTGAGCATGCTCGGAACATCGAGAATCAGCGCGATGCGGCCGTCACCGGTGATGGTGGCGCCGGACATGCCCGGCGTTCCCTGGAGCATTTTGCCCAATGGCTTGATGACCACTTCTTCCTGGCCCACCAGTTGATCGACGACAAAGCCGATCCGCTGCGTGCCCACCGAAAGGATCACCACATGGCCTTCGCGCTGCTCTTCGTGAGCGGCGGAGCTGACCAGCCAGCGTTTGAGATAGAACAATGGCAGTGCCTTGTCCCGCACGATCACCACTTCCTGGCCGTCCACAACGTTGGTGGTCGACAGGTCGAGGTGGAAGATCTCGTTGACGTTCACCAGCGGGAACGCGAATGCCTGGTTGCCGAGCATGACCATCAGCGTCGGCATGATCGCCAGGGTCAGCGGCACCTTGATGACGATCTTCGAACCCTGGCCCTTGGTCGAGTAGATGTTGATCGAGCCGTTGAGCTGGGAAATCTTGGTTTTCACCACGTCCATGCCCACACCGCGACCCGATACGTCGGAGATCTCGGTCTTGGTCGAGAAACCCGGGGCGAAGATCAGGTTGTAGCATTCGGTGTCGCTCAGGCGGTCCGCCGCATCCTTGTCCATCACACCGCGCTTGACCGCGATTGAACGCAGGACGTTCGGGTCCATGCCTTTGCCGTCATCGGAAATCGACAGCAGGATGTGATCGCCTTCCTGCTCGGCCGCCAGGATGACCTTGCCGCCACGAGCCTTGCCCGAGGCTTCGCGTTCTTCCGGCGATTCGATGCCGTGGTCGACTGCGTTGCGCACCAAGTGGACCAACGGATCGGCCAGGGCCTCGACGAGGTTCTTGTCGAGGTCGGTTTCTTCGCCGACCAGCTCCAGGTTAATCTCTTTCTTGAGCTGGCGAGCCAGGTCGCGAACCAGGCGCGGGAAACGCCCGAAGACTTTCTTGATCGGCTGCATCCGGGTCTTCATGACCGCGGTTTGCAGGTCGGCCGTGACCACGTCGAGGTTCGACACGGCCTTGGACATGGCTTCGTCGCCGCTGTTGAGGCCCAGGCGGACCAGGCGGTTACGCACCAGCACCAACTCGCCGACCATGTTCATGATCTCGTCGAGACGCGCAGTATCGACGCGTACGGTGGTCTCGGCTTCACTGGCCGGCTTTTCCGCCGGTGGCGCGGCCGGAGCACGGGCGGCAGCAGGTGCAGCGGCAGCAGCCGGCGTTTCAGCTTTTGGTTCGGGTGCCTTGGTCACCGGTTTCGGCGCCGCAGCCTTCGCGGCCGGCGCGGCAACGGACGTGTTCGATCCGCTGGCAACCGTCGCCTTGCCGACTTCGCTGAACTTGCCTTTGCCGTGCAACTCATCGAGCAGCGATTCAAATTCGTGATCGCTGATCAGATCGCTGCCGACCGCTGCGGCGGCTGGCACGGCAGGTGCTGGCACGGAAGCAATGGCCGACTCGAGCGCATCGACAGCGAAGTTACCCTTGCCGTGCAGTTGGTCGAGCAGTGCTTCGAATTCTTCGTCAGTAATATCGGAGCTGTCGCCTGCCGCTTTCGGGGCCTCTGGCGCAGCTGGCGCCGGGACCACCGCGTCAACGGCGAACTGGCCCTTGCCGTGCAGTTGATCGAGCAACGACTCGAACTCGGCGTCGGTGATTTCATCGCTGACCGGCGCAGAAACAGCCGCCGGCGCCTCGGCCTGGGCCTTGACGGCGTTCAGCGAGTCCAGCAGTTGTTCGAATTCATTGTCGGTGATATCGCCCGATTCGCTTTCAGCCACAGACGCTTCGACCACGGCGGCAACAGGTGCAGCAGCCACCTCGTCAGCCGATTGCGGCTCGGCCAGACGGGCCAGCGCCGCGAGCAGTTCAGGTGTCGCAGCCGTGATCGGGCTGCGTTCGCGGACTTCGCTGAACATGCTGTTCACCGCGTCCAGCGCTTCGAGAACCACGTCCATCAGTTCCGAGTCGACGCGACGCTCACCCTTGCGCAGGATGTCGAACACGTTCTCGGCGATATGGCAGCACTCCACCAGCTCGTTGAGCTGGAGGAAGCCGGCGCCCCCTTTTACAGTGTGAAAACCGCGAAAAATTGCATTGAGCAAATCCGCATCATCCGGACGGCTTTCCAGCTCGACCAGTTGCTCGGACAGTTGCTCTAGAATCTCGCCGGCCTCAACCAGGAAATCCTGAAGGATCTCTTCATCGGCGCCGAAGCTCATTAAGGGGGTGCTCCTACAGGTCTAAAAACCCAAAAAACCTAAAACTCTAAAATTTAGAATCCCAGGCTGGATAGCAAATCGTCCACATCGTCCTGACCGGACACAACGTCTTCTCTTTTATCGGCATGAATCTGCGGACCTTCACCCTGAGAGAGATGTTTTTGTGGATCTTTTTCAGCAAGCATCGCTTCACGGTCATGTTCGATGCCCGCAAAGCGGTCCACCTGACTGGCCATCAGCACGAGCTTGAGCAGGTTGCTTTCAACTTCGGTGACCAACTGGGTCACACGCTTGATCACCTGGCCTGTGAGGTCCTGGTAATCCTGGGCGAGCAGGATGTCGTTGAGGTTGCCCGACACTGCGCGATTGTCCGTGCCGCTGCGCGTCAGGAACCCGTCGACCCGGCGGGCCAGTTCACGAAACTCTTCGGCGCCGACTTCGCGACGCATGAAGCGTCCCCAGTCCGTGCTCAAGGCCTGGGCTTCATCCGCCAGGCCATTGACCAGCGGCGTGGCACTTTCCACCAGATCCATGGTGCGGTTGGCCGCAGCCTCGGTCAGCTTGACCACATAGCCCAGACGCTCGGTGGCGTCGGTGATCTGGGACACTTCTTCGGCTTGCGGCATGTGCGGGTCAATCTGGAAATTGACGATCGCGCTATGCAGTTCGCGAGTGAGCTTGCCCACTTCCTGATACAGGCCGCGGTCACGGGTCTGGTTGAGCTCATGGATCAATTGCACCGCGTCGCCGAACTTGCCTTTTTCAAGGCTCTCGACCAATTCGACGGCGTGTTTTTTCAGGGTCGACTCAAAGTCGCCCAATGAAGTTTCGTTATTGCCCATAGCTCCCCCGTGGCGCACTCATCAACCGATGCGTTCGAAAATCTTCTCGATTTTTTCTTTCAACGCCTGGGCCGTGAAGGGTTTGACCACATAGCCGTTAACGCCGGCCTGGGCCGCTTCGATGATCTGCTCGCGCTTGGCTTCAGCGGTCACCATCAGCACCGGCAGGTGCTTGAGCTTTTCATCGGCACGCACGTGGCGCAGCAGATCGATACCGGTCATGCCAGGCATGTTCCAGTCCGTTACCAGAAAGTCGATGCTTCCGCTGTTGAGCACCGGAATGGCGGTAGTGCCATCGTCGGCCTCGACGGTGTTGGTGAACCCAAGGTCACGCAGCAGGTTCTTGATGATCCGCCGCATCGTTGAGAAGTCATCAACGATGAGGATTTTCATGTTCTTGTCCAATTCGACCTCCAAGCAGTCTTAAACGCGCCCAGCACCTGGACGCGCCATTTCAATCAATCCGGCAAAGCACTCGATGACTGTCTGGAGCACAACAGATCGCGACCGGCGCAGTTCAACACCACACCGGCCTCGTTCGCAGTGTCCCCCACACTGCCTTCAGCGCGCTCGCCACTCCCCCAAACGCCCCCGCAAACGGGCCGCGCACTGGCTGTGTAACTGGCTGACCCGAGATTCGCTGACCCCCAGGACCTCACCGATTTCCTTGAGGTTCAACTCTTCGTCGTAGTACAGCGCCAACACCAGTCGCTCACGCTCCGGCAAATTGGCAATCGCCTCCGCCAGCGCAGCCTGGAAGCGTTCATCTTCCAGATCGCGTGACGGCTCGATATGAGCACTCGCGCCATCCTCGTGCAGCCCTTCGTGTTCGCCGTCCTGCAACAGGTCGTCGAAACTGAAGAGCCGGCTGCCCAGGGTGTCGTTCAAAATCCCGTAGTAATCGTCGAGACTCAATTGGAGTTCGGCCGCAACTTCGTGATCTTTAGCGTCACGGCCGGTTTTCGCTTCAATCGAGCGAATGGCGTCGCTGACCATGCGCGTATTGCGGTGAACCGAACGTGGCGCCCAGTCCCCCTTGCGCACCTCATCGAGCATGGCGCCGCGGATTCGAATGCCCGCGTACGTCTCGAAACTGGCGCCTTTGCTGGCGTCATATTTGGTCGACACCTCAAGCAGGCCGATCATCCCGGCCTGGATCAGGTCTTCGACCTGGACGCTGGCCGGCAGGCGCGCCAACAAGTGGTAGGCAATGCGTTTAACCAGCGGCGCGTAACGCTCGATCAGCTCGTACTGCGCATCACGCGCCGATTTTTTGTAGAGGTTGTAACCGCTTGCTGTCATAGAACCGGTCCTGCTGTCTGCTGCACGAGGCGCTCGACGAAAAACTCCAGGTGCCCGCGCGGGTTGGCAGGCAGCGGCCAGGTATCGACCTTCTGTGCGATGGCCTTGAATGCCAGCGAGCACTTGGAACGCGGGAAGGCCTCGTAGACGGCGCGCTGCTTCTGCACGGCCTTGCGCACGCTTTCGTCGTAGGGCACCGCGCCGACGTATTGCAGGGCGACGTCGAGGAAGCGATCCGTGACCTTGGTCAACTTGGCGAACAGGTTGCGCCCTTCCTGCGGGCTCTGGGCCATGTTGGCCAGGACGCGGAAGCGGTTCATGCCGTAGTCACGGTTAAGCAATTTGATCAAGGCGTAGGCGTCAGTGATCGAGGTCGGCTCGTCGCACACCACCAGCAGCACTTCCTGGGCTGCGCGAACGAAACTGACTACCGAGTCACCAATGCCCGCCGCGGTATCGATCACCAATACGTCGAGGTTGTCGCCGATATCGCTGAAGGCCTGGATCAGGCCGGCGTGTTGCGCGGGGCTCAGATGCACCATGCTCTGAGTGCCGGATGCGGCCGGAACGATACGGATGCCGCCGGGTCCCTGCAGCAGTACATCGCGCAGTTCGCAGCGGCCCTCGATCACGTCGGCCAGGGTACGTTTGGGTGTCAGGCCCAGCAGAACGTCGACGTTCGCCAGCCCCAGGTCGGCGTCCAACAGCATGACGCGCCGGCCAAGCTCAGCCAGAGCCAGGGACAAGTTCACTGACACATTAGTTTTCCCGACGCCACCTTTGCCGCCGGTCACCGCGATCACCTGTACGGGATGCATGCTGCCCATGTTATTTCTTTACCTTGTCTTGCATAGACGGAGGCCACATTACTGGCTGCGCGTTCACAATCGGAACAATGCATGGCAGACCATCGATGTAGGTACAAAAACTGTTCATTACTACCTTAGCCAACCTGCTTGGTTTGGCTGTGGTAAATATCAGCGAACATGTCAGCCATGGCTTCTTCGCTGGGTTCTTCCTGCATTTGCACGCTGACGGCGCGACTGACCAACTGATGACGGCGCGGCAGATGGAGATCATCCGGAATCCGCGGGCCATCGGTCAGGTAGGCCACCGGCAGCTCATGACTGATGGCCAGGCTCAACACCTCGCCCAGACTAGCCGTTTCATCCAGTTTAGTCAGGATGCAGCCCGCGAGCCCGCAACGCTTGTAACTATGATAGGCGGCGGTTAGAACCTGTTTCTGGCTGGTGGTTGCCAGGACCAGATAATTTTTCGAGCGGATGCCTCGACCGGCCAGGCTTTCGAGTTGCATGCGCAGGGCCGGATCGCTGGCCTGCAGGCCGGCGGTATCGATCAGCACCACGCGCTTGCGCAGCAAGGGTTCCAGCGCCTGCACCAGGGACTGGCCCGGATCGACGTGGGTCACCGACACATTGAGAATGCGCCCCAGGGTCTTGAGCTGCTCCTGGGCACCGATGCGGAAGCTGTCCATGCTCACCAGTGCAATGTTCTGCGCGCCGTACTTGAGCACGTAACGGGCCGCCAGCTTGGCCAGGGTGGTGGTCTTGCCCATGCCGGCTGGGCCGACCATGGCGATCACACCGCCCTCCTCCAGCGGCTCGACTTCGGGGGTAACGATCATGCGCGCCAGGTGCGCCAGCAACATGCGCCAGGCCTGACGAGGTTCTTCGATTTCGCTGATCAGCGCCAGCAGGTCGCGCGACAACGGGCCTGACAGGCCAATGCGTTGCAGGCGACGCCAGAGGTTGGCCTGGTCCGGACGGCTGCCTTGCAGCTGATTCCAGGCCAGGGAGCCCAGCTGGACTTCCATGAGCTCGCGCAAGCTGTTGAGCTCGAATCGCATCGAGTCGAACGCCCGCGGGTCCACGCCAGTGGAGGCTGGTGCAGCGGCCGGTGCGGGGCGACGGGGTTCGGCGTAGGTCGGCTCGATCAACGGCTCGGCTGCGGTGAGCGGCAAGCCGGCGAACAACTGGCGATTGGTCGCATTATCGCTCTCGCCGACGCCACGCAGGCTCAGTTCGGCCTGGGCAGTGACGATCCGCGACTGAGTCTTGCGCAGCTCGTCTTCGAGTTCCATGTTCGGAACCCGCGGCGCCAGCGCCGACAACTTGTAATCCAGCGCTGCCGTCAGCTCGACACCCCCGGCGATCCGGCGGTTGCCAATGATGGCGGCATCAGCGCCCAGCTCATCGCGAACCAGCTTCATGGCCTGACGCATATCGGCGGCGAAAAAACGCTTAACTTGCATAAACCACTACCTCAGCCGTTGGGCCCTACTGTCGCAACGATGGTCACTTGCTTGTTGTCAGGGATTTCCTGGTAAGCCAACACGTGCAAACCCGGGACTGCGAGCCGGCCGAATCGCGAGAGCATCGCGCGAACCGGACCGGCCACCAGCAGAATCACCGGCTGACCTTGCATCTCCTGGCGCTGCGCTGCGTCGATCAACGAACGTTGCAGCTTCTCAGCCATGCTTGGCTCCAGCAGAACGCCCTCTTCCGAGCCTTGCCCGGCCTTTTGCAGACTATTGAGCAATATCTGTTCCAACCTTGGCTCCAGCGTGATGACTGGCAGCTCCGACTCAGTGCCTACAATGCTTTGCACGATTGCACGGGATACGCCAACCCGCACGGCAGCCACCAGCGCGGCGGTATCTTGACTCTTGGCGGCATTGTTGGCGATGGCCTCGGCAATGCTGCGGATGTCGCGCACCGGCACTTGCTCGGCCAACAGAGCTTGCAGCACCTTGAGCAGCTGCGACAGCGAAACCACGCCAGGCACCAGCTCCTCGGCCAGTTTCGGCGAGCTTTTGCCCAGCAATTGCATGAGCTGCTGCACTTCTTCGTGACCGATCAGTTCACTGGAATGCTTGTAGAGAATCTGGTTCAAGTGGGTAGCCACTACGGTACTGGCATCGACCACCGTATAACCGAGGGATTGCGCCTGGGCGCGCTGGCTGATTTCAATCCAGACCGCCTCCAGACCGAAAGCCGGATCTTTGGCGGTAATGCCGTTGAGCGTGCCGTAGACCTGTCCCGGGTTGATCGCCAGTTCGCGATCCGGGTAAATCTCTGCTTCGGCCAGGATCACCCCCATGAGGGTCAGGCGATAGGCACTGGGCGCCAGGTCGAGGTTGTCGCGGATATGCACGGTCGGCATCAGGAAGCCCAGGTCCTGGGACAGCTTCTTGCGCACCCCCTTGATCCGCGCCAGCAACTGGCCACCCTGGTTGCGGTCCACCAGCGGAATCAGGCGATAACCCACTTCAAGGCCGATCATGTCGATGGGCGTCACGTCATCCCAGCCAAGCTCCTTGGTTTCCTGGGCGCGGGCAGGCGACGGCAGCAACTCCTGCTGGCGCTTGACCTCTTGCAGGGCCTGCACCTTGGCGACGTTCTGCTTTTTCCAGAACAGGTAAGCGCCACCGGCCGCCAGGGCCGCCATGCTCAGGAACGAGAAGTGCGGCATGCCGGGCACCAGGCCCATGACCGCCATCAAGCCTGCCGCCACCGCCAGCGCCTTGGGCGAGGCGAACATCTGGCGATTGATTTGCTTGCCCATGTCTTCCGAACCGGAAGCACGGGTCACCATGATCGCGGCGGCTGTCGATAACAACAGTGATGGCAATTGCGCCACCAAACCGTCACCGATGGTCAACAGCGCATACACCTTGCCGGCGTCGGCGAAGTTCATGTTGTGCTGGAAGATACCGACCGCCATGCCGCCGATCAGGTTGATGAACAGGATCAACAGCCCGGCGATGGCGTCACCACGGACGAATTTGCTGGCACCGTCCATGGAGCCGTAGAACTCGGCTTCCTGGGCCACTTCCGAACGACGGGCTTTGGCCTGGGCCTGATCGATCAGGCCGGCGTTGAGGTCGGCGTCGATCGCCATTTGCTTGCCGGGCATCGCATCGAGGGTGAAACGCGCGCTCACCTCGGAAATCCGCCCCGCGCCCTTGGTCACCACGACGAAGTTGATGATCATCAAGATCGCGAAGACCACGATACCGACCACGTAGTTACCGCCGATCACCACCTCGCCGAACGCCTGGATCACCTTGCCGGCCGCCGCATGACCGTCCTGACCGTGGAGCATCACCACCCGCGTGGAGGCCACGTTCAACGCCAGGCGCAACAGCGTCGCCACCAGCAGAATGGTCGGGAACACCGCGAAATCCAGCGGCCGCAAGGCGTAGACGCACACCAGCAGCACGACGATGGACAGGGCAATGTTGAAGGTGAAGAACACGTCCAGCAGGAACGGCGGCACCGGCAACATCATCATCGCCAGCATGACCAGCAACAACAGCGGCACGCCCAGATTGCCTCGACTGAGGTCGGCAATGTTGCTGCGGGCACTGTTGATTAACTGAGAGCGATCCACCGGTTTTCCCCGTTCCTTTAAAGCAAACTTTTGACGCCCGAAGCAGGCGCAGAGCGGCTACTGCAAGAAGCTTTCCAACTTTTGCGAGGGATTGGGATAGAGGGTTTCATTGCGCAATTCGATTGCCAGCGAAGAGGTCGGCAGAGACAACGCGAAATCAGGAATCGCGGCGCAGATCCGGCGGAATCGGCAGGTCATCCTTGAGCGGATCCGGTCGCTTGCCCTTGCCCGCCCGGTACTGTCGAATCTGATAAACGTAAGCCAGCACCTGCGCGACCGCCAGGTACAGCCCGCCGGGAATTTCCTGCTCAAGCTCGGTGGAGTAGTAGATCGAGCGCGCCAGCGCCGGCGACTCCAGCAGCAGGATCTCGTTGGCCGCCGCGATCTCACGGATCTTCAGGGCCAGGAAGTCGCTGCCCTTGGCCAGCAATACCGGCGCATTACCCTTTTCCGGGTCGTACTTGAGGGCCACGGCGTAGTGCGTCGGGTTGGTGATGACCACGTCAGCCTCGGGAATGGCGGCCATCATCCGGCGCTGGGACATCTCGCGCTGCAGCTGTCGAATCCGCTGCTTGACCTCCGGCCGCCCCTCTTGATCCTTGTGCTCGTCACGCACTTCCTGCTTGGTCATCAGCAGTTTCTTGTGGCTTTCCCAGAGCTGCACCGGCACATCCACCACAGCGATCAGGATCAGCCCGCACGCCATCCACAAGGTGCTCCAGCCCACCACTTGCAGGCTGTGAATGATCGCCCTGTCCAAGGGCTCATGGGCGATGCGCAGCAGGTCATCGATGTCCGATGACAACACCGCCAGCGCCACGAACAGGATGATGATGAACTTGGCCAAAGCCTTGAGCAGTTCGATCAGCGACTTGGTCGAGAACATGCGCTTGAGGCCGGGACCGGGGTTCAAGCGGCTGAATTTGGGCGCCATGGAACTCGCCGCGAACAGCCAGCCACCCAGGGAAATCGGACCGATGATGGCGGCCAGCACCAAGGTGATCATCACGGGCTGGATCGACCACAGGGCAATTTGCCCCGAGCGCATCAGGTAGGTGGCCATGGAGCGCTGATCCAGTATCACTTCCCGCGGCAGCGAGAAATTGATGCGCATCAGCTCCATCATGTCCTGCGCCATGGCGCCGCCAAAAATCAGCAGCGCCGAGGCACCGACCAGCATGATCGCCAGGGTGTTGAGTTCCTTGGACCGGGCTACCTCACCCTTTTCACGGGAGTCCTGCTTGCGCTTCTCCGTGGGGTCTTCTGTTTTGTCCTGACCGCTTTCGCTCTCAGCCATGACTCAGCTCGCCCGCGCCATTTCGCGTAATAACTGCAAGGCCTCGGAGGCCAGCGGTTGATACTGGTTGAGAATGTCCGCCAGCCCGACCCAGACGATGAACAGCCCAAGCACCAGGATCAGCGGGAAGCCGACCGAGAAAATATTGAGTTGCGGCGCCGCCCGGGTCATGACGCCAAACGCGATGTTGACCACCAGCAGCGCGGTGATCGCCGGCAGCACCAGCAACAACGCCGAACCGAGCACCCAGCCGAGCTTGCCGGCCAGTTCCCAGTAGTGATTGACCATCAGGCCGCCACCCACCGGCAACGTGGTGAAACTCTCGGTGAGGATCTCGAACACCACCAGATGACCGTTCATGGACAGGAACAGCAGCGTCACCAGCATGGTGAAAAACTGCCCGATCACCGCCGTCGATACGCCGTTGGCCGGGTCGATCATGGAAGCGAAGCCCATGCCCATCTGGATGGCGACGATCTGCCCGGCCACCACAAAGGCCTGAAAGAACAGCTGCAAGGAGAAGCCCATCACCGCACCGATGAGAATCTGCTCGGCAATCAGCAACAGCCCGCTCAGATCCAGGGCATTCACCGGCGGCATCGGCGGCAAGCCCGGCGCGATGACCACGGTAATGGCCAGCGCGAAATACAGGCGAATGCGCCGCGGCAGCAAGGTCGTGCCGAACACCGGCATGACCATCAGCAAGGAGCCGACGCGAAACAGCGGCAACATGAACGTCGCCACCCAAGTGCTGATCTGCGTATCGGTCAGCGCAAGCAGTGACATGGTTTAGCCGATGACCTGAGGAATGCTGCCGTACAACTGCAGGATGTAATCCATGAAGGTCTGCACCATCCATGGACCGCCGACGATCAGCGTCACCAGCATCACCAGCAGGCGCGGCAGGAAGCTCAGGGTCTGTTCGTTGATCTGGGTGGCGGCCTGGAACATCGCCACCAGCAAGCCCACCAGCAAACTTGGAATCACCAGGATCGCCACCATCATGGTGGTCAGCCACAGCGCTTCGCGGAAGATGTCGACCGCTACTTCCGGCGTCATGGCGAGACACCGCCGAAGCTGCTGGCCAGCGTGCCGATGATCAGCGCCCAGCCATCCACCAGCACGAACAACATGATCTTGAACGGCAGGGAAATGATCAGCGGCGAGAGCATCATCATCCCCATGGCCATCAACACACTGGCCACGACCAGGTCGATGATCAGGAACGGAATGAAGATCATGAAGCCGATCTGGAACGCCGTTTTCAGCTCGGAGGTCACGAAGGCCGGTACCAGGATGGTCAGCGGCGCCTGATCCGGCGTCGCGATGTCAGTGCGCTTGGACAGGCGCATGAACAGCTCCAGATCGCTGGTGCGGGTCTGGGCGAGCATGAAGTTCTTGATCGGCACCTGCGCCTTGGCGACCGCATCCTGGGCCGTCAGTTTTTCCGCCAGATACGGCTGCAAGGCGTCCTGGTTCACCCGGTCGAATACTGGCGCCATGATGAACAGGGTCAGGAACAGCGCCATGCCGGTAAGGATCTGATTCGACGGTGTCTGCTGCAAGCCCAGGGCCTGGCGCAGGATCGAGAAGACAATGATGATCCGGGTGAAACTGGTCATCAGCATGACAAACGCCGGGATAAAACTCAGCGCGGTCATGATCAGCAGGATTTGCAGGCTGACCGAGTACTCCTGCGCCCCCTGCGCATTGGTGCCCAGGGTGATGGCCGGGATCGACAGCGGATCGGCGCCGAATGCCAGTGGCGCGGCCAGCATCAGGGCCAGCGTCAAGACGATGCGTAGCGCACCCATTACTTCTTATCCTTCTGATCTTTACCCAGCATCTCCAACAGGCGCTGGGCAAATTCCGGCGTCGGCTTCTCGGTACTCGGCACTTGCACCGGCTCCTTGAGCACATGCAGCGCAGCAATGTTGCCGGGGCTCAGGCCGAGCAGAATCTGCTCGTTGCCGACCTGCACCAGCATCAGCCGGTCGCGCGGCCCCAGCGCGCGGGAGCCGACAATCTCGATCACCTGCCCCTTGCCGGCCGGACCGGCCTGCTGGACCCGACGCAGCAACCAGGCGAGGAGAAAGATCAGCCCCAGCACCAGCAGCAAGCCGAACACCAGTTGCGTCAGTTGCCCAGCCACACCACTGCTCACCGCCGGCGCAGCAGCCGTGGTCGCCGTTGCGACCGGTTCGGCCGCCAGCACGCTGAACGGCATGACCAGCGTTGCCCACAGCAAAGCCCCCAGAACCTTTTTCACTCAGCGCAGCTTCTTGATGCGTTCGCTTGGGCTGATCACGTCCGTCAGGCGGATGCCGAACTTCTCGTTGACCACCACCACTTCGCCGTGGGCGATGAGCGTGCCGTTGACCAGCACGTCCAGCGGCTCGCCGGCCAGGCGATCGAGCTCGATCACCGAACCCTGGTTCAGTTGCAGCAGGTTGCGGATGTTGATGTCGGTGCTGCCCACTTCCATGGAAATCGACACCGGGATATCGAGGATCACGTCCAGGTTCGGGCCTTCGAGGCTGACCGGGTCGTTGTTTTTCGGCACGCTGCCGAACTCTTCCATTGGCAGGCGGTTGGACGCGGAGCTGCCGGAATCGGCGGCCAGCAAGGCGTCGATGTCGGCCTGCCCGGCATCGCCGGTTTCTTCCAGGGCCGCAGCCCATTCATCGGCCAGTGCCTGATCGTCCTGCATGTTCATATTGTCAGTGTCCTCGGCGAGCAAAAATTCAGAATTCGGTTAATCGCGAATGGGTACGAGCGCCGGTCAACGGCGCTCGATCGGCTCGATCACTTGCAACGCCAGGTTGCCCTTGTGCGAGCCCATCTTGACCTTGAAGGCCGGCACRCCGTTGGCGCGCATGATCATTTCTTCCGGCATCTCGACCGGGATCACATCCCCCGGTTGCATGTGCAGGATGTCGCGCAGGCGCAACTGACGACGGGCCACCGTCGCACCGATCGGCACGTCGACGTCCAGCACGTCCTGGCGCAGGGCGTTGACCCAGCGCTCGTCCTGGTCGTCGAGGTCCGACTGGAAGCCGGCGTCGAGCATTTCGCGCACCGGCTCGATCATCGAGTACGGCATGGTCACGTGCAGGTCGCCGCCACCGCCATCGAGTTCGATGTGGAAGGTCGACACCACAATGGCCTCGCTCGGGCCGACGATGTTGGCCATGGCCGGGTTCACTTCCGAGTTGATGTACTCGAAGTTGACTTCCATGATCGCCTGCCAGGCTTCCTTCAAATCGACGAACGCCTGCTCCAGCACCATGCGCACCACACGCAGTTCGGTCGGGGTGAATTCACGCCCTTCGATCTTGGCGTGCCGGCCGTCACCGCCGAAGAAGTTGTCCACCAGCTTGAACACCAGCTTGGCGTCGAGGATGAACAGCGCGGTGCCGCGCAGGGGTTTGATCTTGACCAGGTTGAGACTGGTCGGCACGTACAGCGAGTGCACGTATTCGCCGAACTTCATCACCTGCACGCCGCCGACCGCCACGTCCGCCGAGCGACGCAGCATGTTGAACATGCTGATGCGGGTATAGCGGGCGAAACGCTCGTTGATCATTTCCAGGGTCGGCATGCGTCCACGGACGATGCGATCCTGGCTGGTCAGGTCATAGCTTTTGACGGTGCCGGGTTCGGCAGCGTTTTCGGTCTGTACCAGACCATCGTCGACGCCATGCAACAGCGCGTCGATCTCATCCTGGGACAGCAGGTCCTGCACGGCCATGTCGTGTTCCTACTGCAGTACGAAATTAGTGAAAAGCAACTGTTCGATCACCACTTTGCCGAGCTCTTTCTGCGCCACTTCCTGGACGCTGGCGGTGGCTTTCTGCCGCAGCATTTCCTGTCCGACCGGCGAGGCGAGGGTCGCGAAGTCCTGCCCGGAAAACAGCATGACCAGGTTATTGCGGATCACCGGCATGTGGACCTTGAGCGCATCCAGGTCTGCCTGGTTGCGCGCGAGCATGGTGATGCTCACTTGCATGTAGCGCTGGCGACCGTTCTGGTTGAAGTTGGCGACGAAAGCCGGCGCCATCGACTCGAAAATCGCTGGCTGTTTGCCGACGGGAGCGACTTGCGCCTCGGCGGCGGCAGGCTTGCTCTGAGCGCTGTGCATGAAGTACCAGGTCGCCCCCACGGACACACCGATCGCCAGCAGCAGGGCCACCACGATCACGATAATCAGCTTGAGTTTGCCTTTGGTTGCGGGGTCTTTTACTGCTGCGTCGCTCTTCGCCATGCCAATAATCCGTCACTAATCGGGTTTTCACAGTCGCACGGCAAGGCAAGAGCAAGTGTTATGCCATGTAGGAGCGAGCCTGCTCGCGAAAGACGTGAGAGCGCCGCGTTTATTCAGATGGCCCTCGTCATCGTTTAACTCCATCGCGAGCAAGCTCGCTCCTACAGAGGGTTCGTTCCCATGCCATGGGAACGATTGGAGTGATGGCTTTGATCAGGCGTAGTAATCGACCACACTGGAGCCGATCACGCGGGTGGTATTGGCAGCCACTTCAGCGACGCCCGGGGCCACGTCGTCATCCATTGAATCGAGGCGACCGCCGCTGGCATTGGTCCGCCCGCTCTGGCTTTGCCGGGCCTGTTCCTGCCCTTGGTGCGAACCACGGGACTGGTCCGAAACGTTGACATCGACCTGCCCCATGCCCTGCTGCGCGAACATGTCGCGCAAGCGATGGACCTGGCCATCCAGCGCCTCACGGACACCCGGGTGCGCACTCATGAAGGTGACCTGGGTCTGCTGATCGGGAACCATGTTCACCCGAATGTCCAGACGCCCGAGTTCAGCGGGCTGCAACTGGATGTCCGCGGCCTTGAGGCTGGCGCTGGACAGGTACATGACCCGGTTCACCACCTCTTCGGTCCACCCGCTCTGATGCATGGCGATCGGCTGGTTCACCGGCAAGGCATTGGCGGTCTTCGGTGTGGCCGCCTGGGTCAGCGCGGCCAGACGGTTGGCGAAATCATCGACACGGGTGTCGCTGCTGGCGGACTTGAGGTCTTTCAGGCCGTCATCGAGCAACCCGCTGAAAGCCTTGTCATCCCCTTGGCTGGTGCTGTTCTTGTCGGCCTGAACATCCAGCAGGGTCGCCATGCCGGCGGCAAAGTTTTGCGCCGGTGTCAGCTCACCGTCAGCCTGGGCTTGTGCCTGTGTCGGTGCAGCCTCGGGCTGCGCCTGGCTGGAAGCCGAAACGTGACCGCTCTGCTCCATTGCCAGGCGTAACGCTGGCAGGGCGTCGAGCGGATCGGCCTCGGGATCGAAATCGCCGTCAGCAGCAGCCTGTGCCGGTGTGGCTGTCACGGTGATTGCTGCGGCAACCGGCGTGTCAACCGTTGGCGGCACAATGTTGGCCACGGCAGGTGTTGCCGGCGCTGACACAGTTACTACTGGCTGTACGGCTTGCTGCAACGAAGGATCAAGCGCCGGATCGAGCGGTGCGGTATCGACGACCGGAGCACGGTCGACATCTGACGCCTCATTGTCGGCGGTCTTGTCGTCAGCCTGCACCGGCGTATCGGAAGGCAAGGATTTGCCGCCATCGGCAACCACCGGCTCCCCGGCGGCAGACTTGTCGTCGCCAGCGTCTTTTTCTCCGGCGACATCGGAGCTTTTTTCGCGACTCGGCTTGACCGAGGCATCCGCCGACGCATTGGGCTTGTTCTGGGCCTGATTGGCATAGACATGAGCGAAGCTTGCGGCCTTGTCCCCAGGCTCAGCGGTCAGCGCCGGAGGATTGGCGCAGGCCGCTTGAATCTTGGCCTGCCTGGAGGCCTGAAGCAGAATATTGGGGGTAACGGGCATGAAACAGTCTCCGCTGCACGGGGCTCGTAAGTACAGTTGGACGAGTTAAATGCAAAGGTCGAGCCAGTTTCACTCGAAGGAGACAAAATGCAGCGCATGCTCAGATTTTCGCTGGGCAACGCTGTCGTTCAGCTTCGTACAGAGGCCGGATAGCGGCGAATTCGCGGTCGATTTCGCCGACCAGTTCCTGAACGGCGGCACATGGCAAATCTTTGGCCCGCTGTTCAAGTTGATGGCAGAGCTCGGTCAGCCTGACTGCACCCATATTGCTGCTGCTGCCCTTGAAGCTATGGGCGGTTGCAACGAGCAGTGCAGTACTGTCAGTCGTTCGCAAGACGTTAATGCGCTCTTCGGAGTCCGCAAGAAAGATATCCAGCAAATCCGCATAGCCCTCTTCCATCACTTCCTGCAATGCACTCAGCACGCCGTGATCCACATGTTTGTCGTTTTTGTCGTTCATTTGCTCACTCCTTGATCAAGAATGCGCGGATTACTCCGCAGCCTTCCAGATAAACTCCACGCGTGCACTTCGACCATCGTCGGTCCAGCGGGCATTACGCCCCAACTGACGGATCAGACTGACCCCGCGTCCCGACAGGCGGATGTCATCCACAGGTCTTTTCATCACCCGCTCGACATCGAAACCCTTGCCGCTGTCTTCGATGCGAATGGTCAGGCAACCGCCGTCGTCTGTTGGCGCCACCTGCAAATGCAACCGTACATAGCCTTCCTGAAGTTCGTCCAGCCGGGTATTGCGTTGCTGATAATAACGCGCAAAACCCGATGCATCGCGCTTGAGGCTCGAGTCCAGCCCCAGCACGCCATGCTCCAGCGCGTTGGAATAGAGTTCCGCCAGCACACTGTAGAGCGCACCGCTCTGGGCCCGCAGACCATGCACCTCAAGCAGCAACTGCAACAGATAGGGCAACGGATTGAAGCGCTTGAGCGTGGCGGCGCGAAACTCGAAGCTCACCGACCAGTCCAGCGGGCACGACTGGCCGCTGTCGGAGTAGACCAACGCCGGCGCAGTGATCTGCGCCGACTCCAACAGGCTGACTTCGACCATGCTGACATCGTCGCGCGCTTCTGCGCCAAACTGTCGCAGCGCCCGCTCGATCTCTTCGAACAGCGCATCTGGCTGCCGATTGGCGGCAAACACCTGCTGCAATCGCTGCACGCCAAACAACTGGTCATTGGCGTCGCAGGTATCGATCACCCCATCGGACAGGAGAAACACCCGATCCCCGAGCGCCATGGGAAACACCTCGGTACGCTCATCGAAGGATTCCGGGCTCAGCACACCCAAAGGCAGATGCCGCGCCGGCAGAGGCGTTCGCTCGCCACTGGCAATGCAATGCAGATAACCGTCGGGCATTCCGCCGTTCCAGACTTCCACCGAACGACGCTGAAAACTCAGGCACAGCAACGTGGCACAGCAGAACATGTCCACCGGCAGGATGCGCTTGAGCTTGGCATTCATCTCGCGCAGGGTTTCCGCCAGGCCATAGCCCTTGGTGGTCATCCCGTAGAAGACTTCGGCCAGGGGCATGGCACCCACCGCCGCCGGCAGACCGTGGCCGGTGAAGTCGCCCAGCAACACGTGCATGTCTCCGGCCGGGGTGAACGCGGCCAGTAACAGGTCGCCGTTGAACAGCGCATAGGGCGATTGCAGATAACGGATATTCGCAGCGGCATTCAGGCAGCCGGAGTGCGCCACCTTGTCGAAAACGGCCTTGGCCACGCGCTGTTCGTTGAGCAGGTAGTCGTGGTGCCGGGCGATCTGATCACGCTGTTGCAGCACGGTCTCCTGCAAGCGCCGCAAGCGATCCATCGCCTTGATCTTGGCGGCGAGAATCACCTGGTTGTAGGGTTTCGCCAGAAAGTCGTCACCGCCGACTTCCAGGCAACGGGCCAGGGCTTCGCTTTCGGACAACGAGGTGAGGAAGATGATCGGCACCAGGGTTTCCCCGGCCAGGGCCTTGATTTGCCGGGCCGCCTCGAAGCCGTCCATGACCGGCATCATCGCGTCCATCAACACCAGGTGTGGTTGCTGCTGGCGAAACGTGTCGACCGCTTCGGCGCCGTTGGCCGCCGTCAGCACGTCGTGCCCCTGGCGGCGCAGGATGCTCGACAACAGCAGGCGATCGGCGGCACTGTCCTCGGCAATCAGGATGGTCAGCGGCTCCAGTGGCTGCATGGCAATCAACTGATGTCGAACAGCTTGTCGAAGTTGGAGATGGCGAGGATTTTGCGCACGTCGGTGCTGCTGTTGACGACGCGAATGTCGGAGTCGTCGCCACCGGCGTGATCGCGCAGCAAAAGCAGCATGCCCAAGGCCGAGCTGTCGAGGTAAGTGGCGTCTTTCAGGTCGACCACAACCGCCGATATCTCTTTATCTTCGTAGGACTTACGAAATTCCTGATGCTTGGCGAAATCGAATCGTCCTTTGACCGATATCGTCAACTTTTGCCCATCAGGGGACACTTCGGTAACGACTGACATTCAATGGCTTCCTTGTCTTTGGAGAACGTACGTGTAGAAGGTTTAGCACTTGGTGGGAATAGGAGCAAGATCAAAAGATCGCAGCCTGCGGCAGCTCCTACATGAGAATGCAATCCCCTATAGGAGCTGCCGCAGGCTGCGATCTTCTAATACGGATCCTGACGCGGCAAGCGCTGGGACAACTCATCCAGCAGTTTCTGTTCGCGCCGGTCCTCAAGCGCCCGCGCCTCATCGGCATAGCGTTGAACCAGCTTGCGCAAGCCTTCGACCCGGGCAAACGCCTGCTGCCAGGTTTCCCGCGCCTTGTTCAGGTTGTTCTGATGCCAGGCCAGGCTTTGCCGCTGCTGGTCGATGGCCGTGCCCAGTTGCGCGAGAAAGCCCTGATAACCCAGCAACCATTGGCCCGAGACGCCACCGCTGCCGCGTACGATCCATTGTTCCTGATAGTCGAGACGGAAGGCTTCAAGGTCGGCGAGTTTGCTTTGTGCCAAACGCACTTGCCCCTGAAAGTGCCCCAGGCGCTGGACCGCGGTTTTCTCGGCCTTTTCGGCCATTTCCACCACCGGCGCCAGCCTTCCTGCCCGACTCAGGGCCATGATCGCTTAACCGCCCGCCGCGGGCGCGAAGATCGAGGCGAGATACGCTTCGCTTTCACCCAGGCTGATGCTGTCGTTGAGACCCTGACGCAGGTATTTGACCAATTGCGGCTGCAGGGAAATCGCCAGATCGGTCTCGCGATCTCCGCCGGCGACATAGGCGCCGACGCTGATCAGGTCGCGACTCTGCTGATACCGCGACCACAATTGCTTGAAATATTGCGCACGTGCCATGTGTTCCGGCGAGACCACCGCCGGCATCACCCGACTGATGGACGCTTCAATATCGATGGCCGGGTAATGCCCCTCTTCGGCCAGGCGCCGGGACAGCACGATGTGCCCGTCGAGCACGCCCCGTGCCGAGTCGGCAATCGGGTCCTGTTGGTCATCGCCTTCGGACAGCACGGTGTAGAACGCGGTGATCGAACCACCGCCCTTCTCCGCATTACCGGCCCGCTCCACCAGTTTCGGCAGCTTGGCGAATACCGACGGCGGATAGCCCTTGGTCGCCGGCGGCTCGCCGATGGCCAGGGCGATTTCCCGTTGGGCCTGGGCGAAACGGGTCAGGGAATCCATCAGCAACAGGACATTCTTGCCCTTGTCGCGGAAATACTCGGCGATGCGCGTGCAATACATCGCCGCGCGCAGACGCATCAGCGGCGCATCGTCCGCCGGGGACGCCACCACCACTGAACGCTTGAGCCCCTCTTCACCGAGGATGTGCTCGATGAACTCTTTAACTTCACGGCCCCGCTCACCGATCAGCCCGACGACGATGATGTCGGCCTCGGTGAAGCGCGTCATCATCCCCAGCAACACCGATTTACCGACACCGGTACCGGCAAACAGGCCCAGCCGCTGGCCGCGCCCGACCGTCAACATGCCGTTGATGCAACGGATGCCCACGTCCAGCGGTTCGCTGATCGGCTCGCGCTTGAGCGGATTGATGGTCGGGCCATCCATCGGCACCCAGTCTTCGGCCTTCATCCCGCCCTTGCCGTCCAGTGCACGGCCGGCGCCATCCAGCACCCGCCCGAGCATGCTCATGCCCATCGGCAAACGCCCGGTATCGGACAAGGGAACAACGCGGGCGCCGGGTGCGATACCAGCGACGCTGCCGACCGGCATCAGAAAGACCTTGCTGCCGGAGAAGCCCATCACTTCGGCTTCGACCTGCACCGGGTGATAGCTGTCGTCGTTGATGACCATGCAGCGGCTGCCCATGGCGGCGCGCAGGCCTTCGGCTTCGAGGGTCAGGCCGACCATGCGCAACAAGCGGCCCTCAAGGATCGGCGCGCCAGCAAGCGTAGTCGCCTCGGCGTAACTGCCCAGGCGCCTGGCGAAGCTGGTGCGTTCAAGGCGCATCAGGCGCATCCGCTACTGGCGCGGCAGCAGGCTTGCTGTCGACCGGCAGTTCCAGGCTCAAGTCCGGCGCGGCCGGGTGCAAGGACTGTTCGTGCAACTGGTCGAACAGCTTGTCCATCACCTGCGCGACACGGGTTTCAACTGTGGCGTCGATGCGGCTGTGTTCTGTCTCGACCCGGCAACCGCCGGGCAACAACGACTCGTCCTCGACGATGCGCCAGGTTTCTTCATGGCGTTCGCGCAGGGCTTTGACCTGTTCGAAATCCTGCGGGTTGATGTACAGCCGCACATTGCCCACGCCCAACGGCAAGAGCTTTAGAGCCTCGCGCATGACGTGTTCGATTTGCGTGGAGTCGATGGCCAGTTCGCGCTGGATCACCTGTTTGGTGATGTGCTGCACGAGGTCGACCAGGGTTTTTTCGATCTGGGTGTCCTGCTCGGCGATGGGCTCGAACAGATGGCTCATCAATTGCTCCAGCGCTGCAATCTTGGCGGCCAGGACCACCTCGGCTTCCTGGCGGACCTTGAGCGTGGTGCTGTGGAAACCTTCCTTCTCACCCACCGCAAAGCCTTCGTTGTAGGCTTCCTGGCGAATGCTTTCGAGCTCTTCGAGGGTCAGCGGCTGGACTTCCTCCAGCGGCACTTCCTCCATTTCCGGCGGCTCGGGTTCAGGCGTTGGTTCAGGCTCCGGCTCCGGCGGGTCGAAACTGGGCAGCGCCCAGGACTCGAAGCCACCGACATCCCTGGCCCGGATCAGGTCAGTGGGTGCATCATCATTCTTGACCATGGTGTTAGATCATTTCCTCGCCGCCCTTGCCGCCGAGAACGATTTCTCCGGCTTCGGCCATACGGCGGGCGATGGTGAGGATTTCCTTCTGCGCGGTTTCCACGTCGCTGACGCGCACCGGGCCCTTGGCTTCCAGGTCGTCGCGCAACAGTTCGGCGGCACGCTTGGACATGTTCTTGAAGATCTTCTCCTTGACGCCTTCGTCCGAACCCTTGAGGGCCAGCACCAGCACATCGGAGGACACCTCGCGCAGCAGCGCCTGGATCCCGCGGTCGTCGACATCGGCCAGGTTGTTGAAGACGAACATGAGGTCTTCGATCTGACCGGACAGGTCTTCGTCGACTTCGCGGATCGAGTCCATGAGCTGACCTTCGATGGAGCTGTCGAGGAAGTTCATGATGTCCGCCGCACGCTTGATGCCACCCAGGGTGGTGCGCGAGGCGTTCGAGTTGCCGGAGAACTGCTTCTCGAGAATCTGATTGAGCTCTTTCAGGGCCGCTGGCTGCACGGTGTTCAGCGAGGACACCCGCAGGATGATATCGAGCCGCACCTTGTGGTCGAAGTTGCCGAGCACCTCACCGGCCTGGTCCGGATCGAGGTACGCCACCACGATCGCCTGGATCTGCGGGTGCTCGTAACGGATCACGTCGGCGACGGCGCGCGGCTCCATCCATTTCAGGCTGTCGAGGCCGCTGGTGTTGCCACCGAGCAGGATGCGATCGATCAGGCCGTTGGCCTTGTCTTCGCCCAGGGCCTGGGTGAGCATCTTGCGCACATAGTCGTCGGAGCCGACGCCCAGGCTGGTCTGGTCGCCGACGATATCAACGAACTCGCTCATCACCTGCTCGACCTGCTCGCGGTGCACATTACCCATCTGGGCCATGGCCACGCCCACGCGCTGAACCTCTTTGGGGCCCATGTGGCGCAGCACCTGGGCAGCGTCGGTGGAGCCCAGGGACAACAACAGGATTGCGGCCTTGTCGACCTTGGACAGTTTGGCGGCAACGGCTCGGTTATCACTCATCTGCGTTAATCCACTCTTTCACGACCTGGGCCACACGACCCGGATCTTCTGCCACCAGACTCTTGATTGCGTTCAACTGAGCGTCATAGCCTTCGCTCGGGCTCGGCAGCAGGATGCTTTGCGGACCGCCGAGGCTGACACGGTCGTTGGCCAACTCGCCATCCAGACCGCCCATGCCGCCCAACTCGACGTCGCTGCCGATACCGGCCAGCTGCTTGCCCTTGCCGCCCCCGGTGATGTTGTTGAGCACCGGACGCAGCACACCGAACACCAGCACCAGAATGAACAGCACACCCAGCACTTGCTTGACGATGTCCCAGAACCACGGCTGGGAATAGAACGCAATATCGGCAATCACTTCACCGCGCTCGGCGGAGAACGGCATGTTGATCACGCTGACGCTGTCACCACGGCTGGCATCGAAGCCGACCGCGTCCTGCACCAGGCGAGTGAAGCGCGCCAATTCATCGGCGCTCCAGGGCGCACGGGTGGTTTCGCCGTTGGCCGGATTGATCTTGACCTGATCATCGACCACCACCGACACCGACAGGCGATTCAATCGGCCCTGCTGCTGCTTGGTGTGGCTGATGGAACGGTCGAGTTCGAAGTTCCTGGTCGATTGTGAACGCTTGTCCGCCGGGTACGGTGCGAGCATTGGCTGACCGGTGGCCGGGTCCATGATTTGCTGGCCGTTGGCGTCGATCAGCGGCTGGCCTGGCTGCACCATGCCGGCCGACGCGGTGGCACCACCGGTCGTTTGCGGAGCGGAGGCCGGCGACGGCGGCTGGTTGCTCAAGGCACCCGGCACACCTTGCGGGCCGTTGCTGGCGGTACGCTGCTCGTTGACCGACTGCTCGCTGCGCAACGCCGGTTGATCCGGGTTGAATTGCTCGGAAGTCGACTCGACCGCACTGAAATCCACGTCGGCCGAGACTTCGGCCTTGTAACGGTCGTTGCCCAGCACCGGCTGCAGGATATTGTGCACGCGCTGGGTGAGCATGCTTTCCATGCGACGGCTGTAGTCGAATTGCTTGCCGGCCATGGTCAGTTCGGAGTTTTCCGCCTGATCCGAGAGCAGGGTGCCCTTCTGGTCGACGACGGTGATCTGCGACTTGCTGAGTTCGGGAACGCTGGTCGCCACCAGGTTGATGATGGCCACGACCTGGCCGGGTTCGAGGGAGCGACCGGAATAGAGCTCAACCAGAACCGAAGCGCTCGGCTTGCGCTCGTCGCGCACGAACACCGAACTTTTCGGGATCGCCAGGTGCACGCGGGCACCCTTGACGTTGTTCAGGCTGGAAATGGTCCGGGCCAGTTCGCCTTCGAGGCCGCGACGATAGCGGGTCGCTTCCATGAACTGGCTGGTACCCAGTCCCTGCTCCTTGTCGAGGATTTCAAAACCGATATTGCCATCGCTGGGAGTGACACCAGCGGCCGCAAGCTTGAGCCGCGCGCGGGACAGGTCATCGGCCTTGACCAGCAAGGCACCGGAATTGGGTTCGACGGTGTACGGGATATCGGCGGAGGCCAGGGTTTCCATGACCTGCTTGGCGTCCATGCCGGCAAGGCTGCCGTACAGAGGCCGGTAGTCAGGCTGCTGGGACCACAACACCACGGCAAAACCAATCGCCACGCTCGCCGCCAGGCCGACCAACAGGCCCACCTGACGCAACATGGTCATTTCGGAGAGGTTTTCCAGGAAGGACAACCCGAACAGCGGCGGCTTGCCGTCTATTGGAGTGGCCTTGGCCGGAACGTTATCGGCGACTGCTTCTGCCATGACTCAATCTCGTCCTTTAAACAGGCATCTGCATGATGTCTTGGTAAGCCTGAACCAGCTTGTTGCGCACCTGGGTCAATGCCTGGAATGACACACTGGCCTTCTGCGAGGAAATCATCACGTCTGTGAGGTCGACGCCGCTTTTGCCGATTTCGAAGGCGCTGGCCAACTGAGTGGAAGCCTGTTGCGTGTCGTTCACTTTATTGACGGCCTGGCCGAGCATGTCGGAAAAGCTGCTGCCCGCCACTTCAGGGACGGCCGTCGATTTCGGCGCAGACATGGCATCCATTTGCATGGCGCGCATGTCGAGCATCAACCGATTGAATTCAATACCTTGGCTCATGGTCTCTCTCTTTGACGACCCGCAATTTTTTGACACTCACTCGG
Source organism: Pseudomonas sp. P4_C3 (assembly GCF_056402075.1). NCBI lineage: Bacteria > Pseudomonadati > Pseudomonadota > Gammaproteobacteria > Pseudomonadales > Pseudomonadaceae > Pseudomonas > Pseudomonas sp. P4_C3. The sequence continues at coordinate 53,685 of NZ_JBFUIC010000004.1, read as the reverse complement.
CGGGTAATGAGGTGTTAGCAACAAGGGTGCCAGCTCCATGGCCTTGTTTCACAAAAGCCCTTCTCATCGCCGCCGCCCCCTGTAGGAGCGAGCCTGCTCGCGATGAACCCGAGAACACCGCGGGGTGTCAGGTTCCCAGCGTTATCGTTCACGTCCATCGCGAGCAGGGCTCGCTCCTACAGGGACACAATCAGGATCAGGTGGCGAACAAAAAGGCTTCCACATCCATGCCGGCATCGCGCATCTGCGCCAGCTTGTAGCGCAGGGTTCGCGGGCTGATACCCAGGCGCTCGGCCGCCTCTTTGCGACGACCGCGCTCGGCGCGCAAGGTATCGATGATCATCTGGAATTCACGGCGACGCAGGTCATCGCCCAGCGCACCGACCGACTCGGACTCGACTTCCACGGGGCGTACCGGCGCCTGCGCCAACGCACGCAGTGGCGCGCAAGCCACCGGCCCGGCGAGGCAGAAATCCTGCGGCTGGATCAAGCCACCCTGCTGCAGAATCAGCGCACGCTGAATCGCGTTGTCCAGCTCACGAACGTTACCCGGCCATGGATAACCGATCAGGCACGCCTGAGCTTCGGGCGACAACCTGGCAGGCGAATGCTTCATTTTATTGACGTGCCTGGCCAGCAGACGCCCGGCCAGCGGCAGGATGTCGGCGGTACGCTCGCGCAACGGGCGCCAGGCCAGGGGAAACACCGACAGGCGATAATAGAGGTCCTCGCGGAAACGCCCCGCCGCCACTTCACCCGCCAGGTCGCGATTGGTGGTGGCGACCACGCGAATATCCAGCGTGATCGGTTTGCGCGCGCCAACCCTTTCGACCTCGCGCTCTTGCAGCACACGCAGTAATTTGGCCTGGAGCCCCAGGGGCATTTCGGAAATTTCATCGAGCAAAATGGTGCCGCCGTCGGCCTGCTCGAACTTGCCGGCTTGCGCGGCAATGGCGCCGGTGAAGGAACCCTTCTCGTGACCGAACAACGTCGCTTCGAGCATGTTGTCCGGAATCGCTGCGCAGTTGATCGCGATGAACGGCTGATTGGCTCGATGAGAATGCTGATGAATATAACGCGCCAGCACTTCCTTGCCCGTGCCCGACTCGCCCGAGATCAACACCGTGGAATCGCTGCGCGCGACCCGCGCCGCCAACTCGAGTAACTGCGCGCTCGCCGGCTCGAACGCTACCGGCCCTTCGCCCTCGGTCAGGCCGAGACTGCCCAGGGCATGACGCCCCACCAGATCGAGCAACGCCTTGGGCTCGAATGGCTTGACCAGATAGTCCGCCGCCCCCTGGCGCATCGCATCGACCGCGCGCTCGACCGCACCGTGAGCCGTCATCAGCAACACCGGCAACTGCGGCTGCCGCGCTCGCAGCATGCCAAGCAACTGGTGGCCGTCCATGCCCGGCATATTGACGTCACTGATCACCAGGCTGAAGGCCTCGCCGCCGACGGCAAGCAACGCCTCCTCTGCCGACCCCACCGCCTTGTAATCATGCCCCGCGAGCAGCAGCGTATCAGCCAGTGCCTCGCGCAAAGCGCGGTCGTCCTCGACCAGCAGAACCTTGATACCCATCGGCGTCACTCCGCGCCTTGAGCGCTGCTGAACAACGGCAGGATGACCTGCGCGCAGGTGCCGCGACCGAGCCGCGAGCGCAGCTGCAATTCGCCCCGATGAGCACGCGCCACGGCCTTGACCACGGTCAGGCCAAGACCTGTACCGGTGCTCTTGGTGGTAAAAAAGGGTTCGCCCAATCGCGCCAGAACGGCCGCATCGATACCGCTGCCACTGTCACTGACGCACAGGCGCAGGTTGTTGCCGCGGGTGTAGAGGTGAATCTTGAGGCGCAATTGACCGGCACTGGCCTGGATGGCGTTCTCGATCAGATTGAGGATCGCACCGACCAGGGTGTCGCGATTGCACAGCAACTCCCCCGAGTGACTGTCGCACTGCCAGCGGATCGGCAGATCCTGCACGTGGGTCAGCGCCGCCGCTTGCAACGATTGCATCAGTTGACCGGGGGTCACGCGGTCGGTCAGCGGCAACTCGCCACGGGCGAAGACCAACATGTCGCGCACTTGGTGTTCCAGTTCGTGCAGGCGCTCCTTGAGACGCCCGGCAAAGCGCTGCCGGGTAGCGACCGGCAGCTCTTGCTCGGTCAAGTGACTGGCATACAGCAGCGCGGCGGACAACGGTGTGCGTATCTGATGAGCCAATGAAGCGACCATGCGCCCCAATGACGACAGACGCTCATGACGGGCCAGTTGATCCTGCAGATGGCGGGTTTCGGTCAGGTCATTGAGCAGCACCAACTGGCCCGGCTCGGCGTCCAGCGAGCGCGTGGCGATCGACAGACGCCGACCATCCTTGAGGGAGACTTCATGACCATCGTCTTCGCGCGGCGCAAAACAGCGGGCAATGACGTAGCGCCACAATTCACCTTCCAGCGGCAGGCCCAGCAGCTCGCTCGCCGCCGGATTGGCTTCGCGCACGATGCCCTGGGCGTCAATGACGATGACACCGCCGGGTAACAGATCAAGGAGGTTTTGCAGACGGTTGGCCAGGCGTTCCTTTTCCGCCAGCTCCTGCATGCGCTGGGCACTGACCACCGCCAGTTCACCCTTGAGCTCGGTGACCCGGGCTTCAAGCATGCTGTAGGAATCAGTCAACTGAGTGGACATCTGATTGAACAGTGCGAATGCCTGCTCAAGGCCCAGCCGACTCGCCTGCTCTACGGACGACGGCTGCCGCGAAACATCAGGGACAGGAGACATCTGGGCGGCTTGGGGCATTGTGCTCTCTCGCTTGGCTGACCGTCAGTGAAACGGAACGTTGCGAGAGACGTAGCAATACCCGTGCCTAAAAAAAACTTCTTATAAATGAATGACTTGAAAAACAGGCGTCAATCATCCGCCTGTTCGTCTCCATCACGACGGCTCATGCCGTACTTGCGCATCTTTTCCACCAGCGTGGTACGACGGATACGCAACCGCTCGGCCGCGCGCGCCACAATGCCATTGGCGTCATCCAGCGCCTGCTGAATCAAGCCTTGCTCCAGACCACCGAGGTAGTCCTTCAGGTCCAGACCCTCCGGCGGCAACATGGCGTTGGCCGTGAAGTCCGGCGTATGACCGTTGATGGCCACGCGCTCTTCCAGATCGCTGCGCAGGCTGTCGACCATTTGCTCGTCTTCATCGTCGACGTAGCGGAATTTCTTCGGCAACTCGACCACGCCGATCACGCCGTATGGATGCATGATTGCCATGCGCTCCACCAGGTTGGCCAGTTCGCGGACGTTGCCCGGCCAGCCATGCCGGCACAGCGACATGATCGCCGCCGAGTTGAACCGGATCGAACCGCGCTTCTCGTGCTCCATGCGCGAGATCAACTCGTTCATCAGCAGCGGAATGTCTTCGACGCGCTCACGCAGCGGCGCCATCTCGATCGGGAACACATTCAAGCGGTAGTACAGGTCTTCGCGGAAGGTGCCGATCTCGATCATGCTTTCGAGATTCTTGTGGGTCGCCGCAATGATGCGCACGTCGACGCTCTGGGTCTTGTTGCTGCCCACGCGCTCGAAGGTGCGCTCCTGCAACACGCGCAGCAGCTTGACCTGCATCGGCAGCGGCATGTCGCCGATTTCATCGAGGAACAGGGTGCCGCCGTTGGCCAGTTCGAATCGACCGGCGCGACTGGTGATCGCCCCGGTAAAGGCGCCCTTCTCATGACCGAACAGTTCGCTTTCCAGCAACTCGGCCGGGATCGCCCCGCAGTTGACCGGCACGAACGGCGCTTCGCGGCGCCTGGAATGGTAATGCAGGTTGCGCGCAACCACTTCCTTGCCGGTGCCGGACTCACCGAGGATCAGCACGCTGGCATCGGTATCGGCGACTTGCTGCATCATCTGGCGGACGTGTTGGATCGCCCGGCTGGTGCCGACAAGACTGCGGAAAAGATTAGGCTCGCGATGACGACCGCGCTCGCGGGCCTGGTCGTACATCTCGCGATAGACCTGGGCACGGTGCAGCGAATCGAGCAATTTGCTGTAGCTGGGCGGCATTTCGAGAGTCGAAAGCACTCGCCGACGCTGGTCTTCCGGCAGGTCAATGGAAGAATTATCGCCCATTAACAAAACCGGAAGGAACTCATCCCATGTCGAGAGTGTCTTTAACAAGCCCAGAAGTGAACCAGGAGCATTGACTGTCCCGATGAGGACACAGATTACTTCACGACTTGACGACAAAGAGCCGACAGCCTGCTGCCAGTCATGGCTACCGCAGGGTAAATTTTCTTCACCGAGAAAATTCAAAATCACCGCCAGGTCGCGGCGGCGGACGCTATCGTCATCAATCAGCAGAATTTTGGTTTCACGCCACATGCAATAGCAACTTCCCTAGTCAACTCAATGCCCAAAATGCTGGGGCAAGCTAGACGCTTGCAGGCATGTTATGCCTGAAGACGACTGAAATCTGGAACCAGCCACTAGTTAAGTCAAAAAACCGCGCACAGTCAAATTTATGGCGCACATATCTGGATTAACTTGGGGTTAATTAACCAAACAGATGGTAAACCTTTGCCGCGTTCCGCGCTTGCTGGATCTGAGACATTTCATCGACTATCGCCTGCCTCTCCCCCATCGCTACCTCAAGTAGCTGCTTGTAGACATACAGCAACTCCTCAAGATTGCTACGCAGAACTTCTTCGTCCAACGAAGCCTCGCTCAAGACGTCTTCCATGCAGGAACGGCAATCCAGGTCCAATTGACCGATGGCCTCCCAGTCGCGCTCGGCCAAAGCACCGACCAGCGCTTCGCGAGTTTGTTCTATTCGCTGCAATACAAGACTCATGGCGATCTCCCTAGAACTGCGGAGCTGGCGCAGCAATGCCGTCCCAGCCTTCTTTCACCGTGCGCAGCAAGCCCGCGACCTCATCGAGAATCCTCGGGTCGCTGCTGATGTTCGCCTCGGCCAGACGCTTCATCATGTAGATGTAAAGGCTGTCGAGTTCGCCCACGGCTTCGGCGCAATTTTCAAGATCCAGGCCTTCACGCAAGCCACCGATGATGCCGATCGCCTTGCTGATCGACACACACTTGCCGGGAATGTCCTTGCGCTCCAGGGCACCTTTGGCCTGAGCGATCCGGTCCAGGCCACCTTCCATGAGCATCTGCACCAAACGATGCGGACTTGCTTCGGACGTCTGGGCGTGCGCCCCCACTTTCTGATACTGCCGAAGGGCTAACATTGGATTCATGTTCTACCTCATTACCACAATGACTCGTATAGCCAGAGTATCGTCTGCAAGACAGAAAACTTTAGATCAAAAGACAAAAACCCGGCACACGCGAAAATGCGTAGCCGGGTTTTTTCGTCAGCTCATGACTAGGTGTTGGACTTCTGGGCGTTCAAGGAAGTGAAGAACGAGGTGATGTTCGTCGCCGTCGCCTTCATTTGCCCGACCAACAGGTCCATTGCATTGTATTTGGCGGTCAACGTCTTGGTCATGTTGGCGACACGAAAGTCCAACGCAGTCTGCTGAGTTGAAAGGCTCTTGCTCACGCTCTGCAGGTTGGTATTGCGCTGGTCCAGCAACCCACCCGTCTGCACATAAGGCTTGATTGCGGTACCCATGCGCGCCAGCAGGCCGTTGGTAGCATTGCTACCGTTGAACAACTGCTGCATCTGGCCGCTCATACCGTTGATGGCCATCTTCTCGTTGAACGCCGTGGTGTTGAACGCCAGGTTGCCGGTTTTCTCGTTCGTCAACACGCCGATCTGCGACAGCACCGCCAATGGACCGCCCGCCCCGGGAGCGGTCAGCACGCCGCGGATATCGGAGATCAGTGTGCGCGACATCGAGTCGCCGGTAAACGCCGACTGAACCGTCAGGTTGCCATCGGCATCCGCGGTCGCCTTGGACAGGGAATTGATGGTGTTCATCAGGGTGTTGTAGGAATCAACGAACGACTGGATCGAGGTTTGCAAACCGGCGGTATTGGTCGCGACGGTGACGGTCGCCGCAGCCGGCGGCGTACCTGGACTCACCGACGCCAGGTTCAGGGTCAGGCCGCTGACTGCGCCGGTTACCGTATTGCTCTTGCTGGTCACTGCCAGACCATCGATGGTCAGCGATGCATCCACCGCAACCCCGTTGACAGCCCCTGAACTTGAAGCCGAAGGGTTGGCGCCCATCGCTTGGGTACCGTCGATTTCAAGACCGACGATACCGCTGACCGTAAGGTCGGAACCCGCGCCGGTCTTGCTGGAGCTGATCACCAGTCGCGACGCACCACTGCTGTCGGTCACGATGTTGGCAGAAATACCATTACTCGCCTGCGCGGAGTTGATGGCATCCCGGGTGCTCTGCAGGGTCGCACTGGCTGGAATCGTGACATCGTAATCAGTGCCATTCTGACTGATTTTCAAAGTACCACTCGGAATGGCACTGGCCGCACCGCCGGCGAAAGAAGCACTGGCGACTTTCGAGCTGGTGGCCAGGTTATTCACAACAACGCTGTAGGTACCGGCAACGGCGGTGTTGTCGGAAGTCGCACCCAGAATCGACGGGGTACCCGAAGTGGCGGTATAGCCCGCAAACACAGGATTGGTCTTGCTACCGAGATTGGTCAGCGCCGTCTGAAAGGCCGTCAGTGCGCTTTTCAGGGAACCGACACCGGAAATCTTCAGCGTGTTGGTTTTGGTCTGAGTATCGATCTGCGTCTGTTTCGCCGATTTGTCGGCGTTGACCAGCGCAGTGACGATCGCACCGATATCCAGGCCAGAGCCTAAGCCCGCACCCGGTAAAATTGGACTTGCCATTTTTCGTCTCCCTTCAGGTTGCTGCCACTCTTTTGACCAATACCTGCGCCCAAGAACGTACAAACACTATTCATGCCAGCTATCAGACTTTGGCGTCGAACAATACGTGACTCGCATTGCTCAGGCTTTCTGCCAGCTTGAGGGCTTCTGCGGAGGGGATCTGTCGCACGACTTCACCCGTTTCGCTTGCAATCACTTTGACGACGACCTTTCCGGACTGCTCGTCTATCGAGAACTCCAGATTGCGCTTGATCGACTGTACAAACTTTTCGATCTGCTGCACCGCCTGCTTCAGGTGGACGTCATCCGCATCCGGTTTCTTATCCGCCGCTGGAGTCACGCTGGCGGCTTCAGGCTTTTCCGGCGCTTTATCCGAAACGGTGCTCGCTGGCTGGGGAGCCGGATAAGACACGCCAAGCTTTACGCTCATCTCCATGTCCATCACCTCTTAACGTAAAAAGCGAGAGAGCGTGACCAGCACACTCCCCCGCTCAAACTTATTCCGAAATTACTGAAGCAGCTTCAGTACAGCGGAAGGCAGTTGGTTGGCTTGAGCCAGAACCGAGGTAGAAGCCTGTTGCAGGGTTTGCTGCTTGGTCAGGTTCGCGGTTTCTGCGGCGAAGTCGGTGTCTTGTACACGGCCTTGTGCAGCGGTGGTGTTTTCCACGATGTTCTGCAGGTTGGAGATGGTGCTGGTCAGACGGTTCTGCGAAGCACCCAGGTTTGCGCGGGTGGCGTTGATCGATGCCAGAGCGGCGTCGATCGCGGTGATCGCGTTGTCGATGTTGGCAGACAGGGTAGCGGAAGTCGCACCGGTCAGAACAACAGTACCGCTGCCTACGGACAGGGATACGGCGTCGAACTTGGAGCTCAGTACCAGGTCGATGCGGTTGGCCGAACCAGTGTTGGCGCCAACTTGCAGCTGCATGGTGCCAGCCGAACCGTCCAGCAGGTTTTTGCCGTTCAGGTTGGTAGAGGCAGAGATACGGGTGATTTCGTCAGACATCTGAGCGAATTCGGAGTTGGTAGCGGTCTGGTCAGCAGTGCTGTTGGTACCGTTACGTGCTTTAACAGCCAGTTCACGCATACGCTGCAGAATGTCGGTCGAAGCTTGCAGCGCGCCTTCAGCGGTCTGGGCAACGGAGATACCGTCGTTGGCGTTCTGCACTGCCTGGTTGCCACCACGAATCTGTGCGGCCATGCGAGTTGCGATCTGCAGGCCAGCGGCGTCGTCTTTGGCGCTGTTGATTTTCAGGCCGGAAGACAGGCGAGCCATCGAAGTCGACAGAGCGTCGGTAGCACGGTTCAGGTTCTTCTGAACGTTCAACGACGTGGTGTTGGTGTTTACTGTTAAAGCCATGACGAATTCCTCGTTGGTTGGGTACTGCGGCTTCCGGCCCTGGCAACCGCCGGGTATGGCCTAGAGAACCTTCGTAATAGTTATCGTCGGGTTGGCAGGTTGCTTGAGGGCTTTTTTTAAAAAAAATGCCATCACCCTGCCATCTCCGAGAAAACAAGGGCTTAGCGCCCCTCAACCGCGAAAAAATGACGCCATAAAACTGTCCAGCCCACAAACGCCCGCGCCAAAGCTGTCGCCACCCCTCAAGCCGGCAGGTTTTCGAGCAACTCGATCAACTCATATTCCATGAAGTCGGCGAGCCCCAGCCAATCCTGGCGCTCCTGACAGGCCAGCATTTGCCTGAGCATCAAAGCCCACGCCTGCTGAACCTCCTGGGGCGCCTGCGCAAACAGTCGCTGCGCCTCATCGAACAGATCGACCATGTTCAATGCCGCTTCGACATCACGTCCCAGGCGAAAAAGCCCAGCGCACTGCCGGTACTCGTCGATGCCTTTCACTTGAGGCTTCATTGCACGAAATCCTGATTGAACCGTGTACCGGCAATCATTGCCCCAGCCCGACTGCTGTTAAAAAAAAGCACCTCGGGATGCCTGGCAATGTAACGCTCGAGCTCGCACAGGTAACTGCGGAAATTCAATTGCGTCTTGACCTTTTGCCCATGACCATCGTGCACCCAGTGCCTGGCCTGGTTCACTGGCGGCCCCAGGTCACCGTCGTTCCAACCGGTATGGGTGCGGTTCATCGGAAAGGAAAAATCCGCACCGAAAAGCGTGATGCGCTGCGCGCCCATCTTCACCGCCAGATCGACCGCAGGATGGATCACGCTGCCACTGACGTAGAGCTGCGCACGCGACTGTTGCTCACGCAACGCAGCGTAGATCGGGCTGGCGGAATAACCGCCATAACGCTTGCCTTTCCAGGCCTTCAGCATGTGTGGATCGCTCAAAGGCAAGTACACCAGCGGAATGCCTTCGGAGCCCTCGCCCGGCAAGTGCAGCACGCTGATGCGCTGATCGATGCTCACGACCAGGTCAGGCTTGATTCCGTGCTCGCGAAGGGGCCGGTAAGCGGTATCTACGCTGATGAACAGCGGTCGCGGCGTTTGATTGCGCACCGCTGCCAAACGCTCGAAATTCCCTTCAAGGCTGGGCCCTGTGGCGATCACATAGATTTCACGCTCGGAACACGTGCCAAACAGCTGTGCCACATCATCATCGGCCAGCAGCACTTCAAGGGTGTCCTGCAAGCGCTGCTGAATGACGGGAGATTGCGGGTCGAACTCACGATTGTTGAAACTCAAGTGCACTTCGCTGACCAGGCGATCACGAATCTTCGCACTGAAGTCATCCGCCAGCAGCATCTCGGCAGGCAATGCAAAGAACGGTGTGCAGATGTCCGACAGATCGCCGGCATACAGCAATTGCACACGCGGATCGCCCAGCCACTGGCGCTGATCGATCAGCTGCAACACCAATGCGAAAAGCGCGCCGTTGAGGATATGGACATAGAGTTTCTCAAGCCCGGCACGCTCCAGCAAAACCGAAGGCAAATCGCCAAAACCGGTGCCGTAGACGTGCAGATGAGGCTTGTCGAACGCAAGACTGGCAGCCTGTAAACGGGCCTCGCGCAGGCGATCATGGCGGCTGGTGAGCTGGATGCCGCCCACACACAACGTCGAGTCTCGTCCTTCGATCAGGTCAACATCGACGGTCAGGCGATCTTCCGTATTCAATCGCGCATACAGCGACGGCCAGCGCCGCTGGATAACCTGAGCATTATCTTCAAAGCATTCGCTCATGCTACCTCRCATTCCCTACAAGCAAAAAAGCGCTCAAGGTTAACCCTTGAGCGCTTTTTTGTACCGGCCTTTTTATTAAAAAACTTTCACTCAAGGGCGATAGATGATCGCCGAACCCCATGACAGCCCCACACCGAAACCGCTGAGCGCAACGCGCTTCCATTCGGAATCGAGAATATGCTTTTCCAGCAGCAATGGAATGCTCGACGACACCGTGTTACCGGTCTCGACCATGTCCTTGATGAACTTCTGCGGGCATTCTTCGAAGCGCCGCGCGACCGCATCGACAATCGCCGCACTGCCCTGGTGAATGCAGAACGCGTCGATGTCATCCGCGCTCAATTGCGACTCACCGAGCAACTCATGCAAATGTGCCGGCACCTTGAGCAGTGCGAAGTTGAACACCTGGCGACCGTTCATGAAGAACACGCCGTCGGTGACTTTCAAATGTGGAGCGCCGGAACCATCGGTGCCGAACTTGGCCTTGCCCAGTGCCCAGGTCGGGTTTTCGCCCATCCAGGTCGCGGTGGCCGCATCGCCGAACAACATGGTGGTGTTACGGTCTTCCGGGTCGACGATCTTCGAATACGGGTCGGCAGTGATCAGCAGGCCGTTCTTCAGGCCAGCGGCCTCCATGAAGCCCTTGATCGCATAGATGCCGTAGACGTAACCGGAACAGCCCAGGGAAATATCGAACGCGGCGACGCTGGTCGGCAGGCCGAGTTTGTCCTGAACTATGGCCGCGGTATGCGGCAGGCCTTCTTCGTCACCGTTCTGGGTGACGACGATCAACGCATCGATGGATTCACGTTTCAGATCAGGGTTGCTGGCAAACAGCGCATTGGCCGCTTCAACGCACAGATCGGAAGTTTCCTGATCAACGCCCTTGCGCGGCAGGAAAGCCGAACCGATCTTGCCCAGGATGAATTCTTCATCCTTCTCGAATTTTGCACCTTGTGCGTAATTGTCCACGCCGGCTACAGGAACGTAGCTCGCAATGCTTTTTATGCCAATCATTACGGCTTCCCAATAATAAACAGCCCAATACCACCACCCGCAGGAATCGAGGGGCGCCGACAAACCTGGATTTCTGTCGCCCCAAGGCGACGGCCGGGAAGCGTAAAGGACCATCACTGAACCCGATAAAGGGTCAGGCGCCATCTTCCCGGTCAATACAATACAGTGAAGATGCCCGTTATGACTCGCAGGTCACGCTATTTTGCCGAATCAGCCCGGCAATGGGTCATTCGACCAACGACCAGTCCAGTGGTGTTCCACGCTTGATAGCCTGACGGGCACGGCGTTCCAGGAGGCTTTGCGCATGCTTGGGCGCCAGCCCGAGCCCCGGACGGATGGCTCGCAGATTTGTCGCATTGAAGGGCTCGCCAGCCGCCATGTCCTGGGTGACATACAACGATCGACGGTACACCAGGGATTGGCGCTCCGCCTCGGTGACGCCGTAATGTACGTGCCCCATGGCTTGCCAGGCGCGTTCGGTTTCGATCACCAGGCTGGCCAGCTCCGAGGGCTCCAGCGAGAAACTGGCGTCGACGCCACCGGCCGCACGCTCGAGGGTGAAATGCTTTTCCACCACCGTTGCGCCCAGTGCCACCGCCGCCACGGACACACCGACGCCCATGGAGTGGTCGGACAGCCCCACCTGGCAATCGAACAATTCGCGCAAATGCGGGATCGTGCGCACATTGCTGTTCGCGGGAGATGCCGGATAGGTGCTGGTGCATTTGAGCAGCACCAGATCCTTGCACCCGGCTTCGCGGGCGGCACGCACGGTTTCATCGAGCTCGGCGATGCTGGCCATGCCGGTGGAAATGATCAGCGGCTTGCCTGTTGCGGCCACCCGGCGTATCAGCGGCAGGTCGGTGTTTTCGAAACTGGCGATCTTGTAGGCCGGCACGTCGAGGCTTTCGAGAAAGTCCACGGCGCTCTCATCGAATGGCGTGGAGAACGCCAGCAGCCCCAGTTCTTTGGCGCGAGTGAAAATCGGCGCATGCCATTCCCAGGGCGTGTGGGCCTTCTCGTACAGCGCGTACAACGAAGTACCGGCCCACAGACTGTTGGGGTCCTTGATGAAAAACTCGCCTTCGGCCAGGTCCAGGGTCATGGTGTCGGCGGTGTAGGTCTGCAGCTTCAACGCATGGGCACCGGCCTTGGCCGCGGCCTCGACGATTTGCAGCGCCATGTCCAGGGACTGGTTATGGTTGCCGCTCATCTCGGCAATGATGAAAGGCGGCGCATCGGCACCGATCAGGCGCTCGCCAATCTTGAAGCTAGTCATCTGTGTGATCCTTCAATACGCGCGTGAACGCGCAGGCACTCTGGGTAAAACCGGCTTCGCGAAAGACCTTCAGCGACGGCTGGTTAGCGGGCAAGACCTGGGCCGTGAGTGACTGAAGTTCTGGCCAGTGGGCCTTCACAAAGGTTTCTCCACGGTCCAGCAGCGCCCTGCCCCAGCCCAGGCCGAACCGGCCTTCGAACAGGTAAATCGACACCTCGGCGGTAAAGCCACGCAGGTCATAACGCAGCACACCGACCGGACCGTCATCGGCCTCGGCAATCAACAACAGCCGCCGGGGATTGCTCAGGCTCGCCGTCAGCCAGTTTTGATGCGCAGGCCACTCGATCACGCCGGTCTCCAGCGACGAGCGGCGCACGGCCTCGGTGTTGCGCCCCTCGAACAACAGCTGCGCATCACCCAGGGTCGCCGGGCGCATCCTCAGCACCGCGCCGGCCAGCGCCGCCGCTACCCGCTGCGCGCCACGACCATCGACCAACAGTCGAGATTGTTGCGCCAGGCTCTGGCGCAAACCCTGGTTACCCGCGACAAAGCCAATGGCCAGGCGCAGCTGCTCGACGCTGACATGCTCGCGGGCCCCCATGAATACATGGGCGCCCGCGGCCGCCATCACCTCGCCGTTGGCCTGCTGGTTGTTCGATACGGCAATGCAAATCGTCGGCAGCCCCATGGCCGCCCGCTCCCAACTGGTGCCGCCACCCGCCCCGACAAACAGGTCGGCTTCGGTCATCAATCGATAAAAGTCGCTGACAAAACTGTGCAGGCGCCAATGCGGGCGACTCGCCGCCAACGCCTGCATCTGCGCCCAGGCCGGATTACCCGCACCGGCGACAAAATCGACTTCCAGCTCGGCAAAGTCCGCCAGCGCCAGCATCGCATGATGGGTCTGCATGGCTGCGTCGAAACCGCCGAAATTCACCAGCACATGCCGGGCCTGGGGCTTGATTTCGATGGCCGGGCAACGGAACTCGTCGCGCAGCATGGCAAACCGGGGGCCGAACAATGTCCGGCAGCCTGGCGCCAGCAACGACGCATAAGCTTCTGGCGTACCCGAAAGATTCTGGTTCAGCAGCAAATCGGCGCTGTAGGTCCGCGTGGCGAGGTCATCCACCACGGCGATCCGTGGCGAAAAGCGCCGGGCGGCCGTCTGCCAGTGATGATCGAGGCCGTAGTGGTCGACAATGATCCAGTCGAACGCCGGCTGGTGTTCCAGCAGCGGCTCGAGCGCGGCGATGTCCGCCTGCCATGGCAGCATGGATTCGATGGCTTGCTGCGGGTCTTCATCGGTGTAGCGCTCGGGCAGCGCGAAGGTTTCGAAACCTTCGGCCCGCAGTGCCTCCACTCGATGCCCCGGTAACAGGCGACAGGCAAAAGCCACGTGACTGCCCTGCCTGCGCAATACGCGGGCCAGGCACAGGCAGCGCGCGATGTGGCCGCTGCCGATGGTCGGCGAGGCGTCGGAACGAATCAGCACTCTCATTTCAGCTCACCTCCGGCTTTGAGCGCGGCATACAGGTACTCCGCGCGCGTCCAGTCTTCCGGTGTGTCGATGTCCTGCACCAGATGACGCGGCAGGATAACCGGCAGGCTGTACGGTGAATACAGCACCTCGCCACGCAGCCACGCATCGCTGCGGCCCCAGTAGAACTGGCCGGCATCCTGATAGGCGATCGACAAATCCTGGGAGCGGGTATCACGATACTGCGGATACAGTGCCGTCAATGCGCCGTGATCATCAAGGGTCAGGGCTCGCTGAACCGGGAAACCGAAGTCGCACACCGAGAAGGCGAACGACTTGTCGGGATGCTGTTCCAGCAGGTTCAGCCCCTGGGCAAGAAATCGCGATTGCAGCAACGGCGCGGTCGCGTAGATGCAGCAGGCGCGATCAAACGTCTCCCCTTGCTCACGCAGTGCTTGCAGGGCATGGGCGATCACCGCTGCGGTACCCGTGAAGTCATCGGCCAGTGCCGCCGGGCGCATGAAGGGCACCTGGGCGCCGCAGTCCCGCGCCAGCCCGGCGATGTCTTCGTCGTCGGTGCTGACCACCACCCGGGAAAACAACCCGGACTCCAGGGCGAGCTGAATCGAGCGGGCAATCATCGGCACACCGGCGAACGGCTTGAGATTCTTGCGCGGTATGCGTTTGCTGCCACCACGGGCCGGGATGATGGCGACGTTGTTCAACGGCGTTTTTCCAGGACAAACCAGGTGATGTCATCCACCGGGAATTGCCGATCGCGGTGGTAGCCAAAACCGTAATCGAGCAGTTGCAGGTCGTCATAGCGATCAAGCATTTCACCGGCAAAATCGCGCTTGAACAACTTGCCGCTGTTGCCACGATACGGGACCTCGACCGGCGCCGGGTTGTAGTACTCGGCGATCAGTATGTAGCGCTGGCTCAGCTCATACAGTTGCGCGTATGCGGCCGGCAGCAACTCCGGCGCCAGGTGAATCAGCACGCCTTTGCTCAGGGTCAGGTCGAAGGTACGTTCCCGGGGGAAATCGAACAGCGAACCGTGCCAGATCTGTGCAATACCCAACGCCCGGGCCGCGGCACAGGCACTGGCATTGATCTCCACGCCGAACAACTCGCAGCGTGGCAACAGCTGCCGCAGTGCCTGCAGGTTGTTGCCGGCATTGGTGCCCAGTTCCACCAGGCTGTCGATGCGCCCGACCCGTGTCAGCGCCTTGGCAAACAACGCCAGGTTAGCGGCCACCAGCGGCTGTCCGAGATTGCGATCAACGTACTGGTTGCCGAATTCGCCCTGCCAGAAAGCTTCCTGCTCGGTCAGTTCACGCATCACACATTTCCCACCCGCCGCAATGGCTGGATTATTTCGAAAAGCTGCCGCATCTGCTCGACCACATAGTCCTGTTCTTCATCACTGAGCAACGGGTACAACGGCAGGCTGATGGCTTCGGCGTAGTAACGTTCGGCCTGCGGAAAATCACCTTCGGCGAACCCGAGATCACGATAGTAAGGCTGCAAATGCACGGGAATGTAGTGCAGGTTCACCCCGACCCCGGCAGCTCGCAAGCCCTCGAACACCTCACGATGCGTGAGATTGATCTGATCGAGTTGCAGGCGCACCACATACAGATGCCATGACGACTCGGCCTCGGGTTGTGCAGCGGGCAAGGTCAGCGGCAAATACGCCAGCAAGCGCGCATAACGCGCCGCCAGTTCACGCCGACGCTCGATAAACTCATCCAGTTTGTTCAACTGCGACAAACCAAGGGCCGCCTGCAGGTCGGTAATGCGGTAGTTGAAACCGAGCTCCACCTGTTCGTAGTACCAGGGGCCGTGGCTGGGTCCGGTCATTTGCTGCGGATCCCGGGTCATGCCGTGGCTGCGCAAGCGTTGCAAACGCTCGGCGAGCTCCGGGCTGTTGGTCATGACCATGCCGCCCTCGGCACTGGTGATGATCTTCACCGGATGGAAGCTGAACACAGTCATCGCGGCAAACTCGCCACAACCCACCGGGCGCCCGGCGTAGGACGCACCAGCAGCATGGGCCGCGTCTTCGATCACGGTAAAGCCATAGCGCTTGGCCAGGGCGGCGATCCTGCGCATGTCGCAGCTCTGCCCGGAGAACGCCACCGCCACCAGGACTTTCGGCAGCCGGCCTTCACGCTCGGCCTGCTCCAGCTTGACGGCCAGCGCAGCGGCATCGAGGTTCCAGGTCAGCGGGTCGATATCGACAAAATCCACCTCGGCACCGCAGTAGCGACCACAGTTTGCCGAAGCGAGAAAGGTATTCGGTGTCGTCCACAGCCGATCGCCCGGGCCGAGCCCCGCCGCCAGGCAAGCGATGTGCAAGGCCGCCGTGGCATTGCACACCGCCACGGCAAAACCGGCCTCGCAGCGTTCGGCCATCGCTCGCTCGAAGCGCTCGATGGTCGGCCCCTGGGTCAGCCAGTCAGACTGCAATACACCGACCACGGCGTCGATATCCGCCTGATCGAGGCTTTGCCGAGCGTAAGGAATCATGCTGGCAACCAGGCACGCACCAGCGCGTCCCGGATGATCTGACGCCCGAACGAACCGGTCCGGCCTGCGATGAAAATCGAATTACCGTTGAACATGCCTTGAATCCCTTATACCTTTTCGCCGGGCCTAACCGAGCATCTGCGCCCAGTTCACCGAAGCACTTTCGCCCAGGGCAAAGCCCTTGCCGCTCAAGGCCAGGTTGGCGTTATAGGCCTGGTCCTGGGCAAAGGCTGGCGCCCACTTGTGACGCAGCGCATCGAGGGCCTGCGGCGCCTGTGGCAC
Organism: Pseudomonas sp. P4_C3; assembly: GCF_056402075.1. NCBI lineage: Bacteria > Pseudomonadati > Pseudomonadota > Gammaproteobacteria > Pseudomonadales > Pseudomonadaceae > Pseudomonas > Pseudomonas sp. P4_C3. The sequence continues at coordinate 37,115 of NZ_JBFUIC010000004.1, read as the reverse complement.
TGCACCCGAATGAATGACCTGTACCAGCGGCGTCCACACGGTGAGGTAACCGGCCTGACCGGCCCGCAAGCACAGATCGACGTCGCTCAAGCCGTCGGCGAAGGTCACGCTGTCCAGACCGTCCAGGTCGTCGAACAACGCTTTATGCACCATCAGGCACACCTTCGACACCGCCGAGTAGTTCTGCTCCATGGCCAACCGGTGCAGGTAACCTTCGGCGTCGTGTTTTTCCCCGACAAAGGCTGAGCCCACACCACCGTTCATGCCGAGAATCAGCCCGGCCTGGGTGACCTTGCCGTCGCGGTCGATCAACTTGGGACCGACCACGCCGACTTCCGGACGCTGGGCGTGATTGAGCAGCGACTCAAGCCAGTTCGGGTTGACCACTTCACTGTCGGCGGCCAACAGCACCAGGTACTCGCCCTGCGCCTGCTGGCTGGCCGCGTTGTACAACGCCGCGTCGCTGAGGGTCTGGTCGGCACGCAGCACGTTGACTTTCGGATGCTGGTAAGTACCCAGCCAATCGTTGACCTCGGCCGACTGATTGGGGTTGAGCGCGATCAGCACTTCGTACTGGATGTAGCGGGTACGCAGCAAGACCGCTTGCAGGCACTGTTGCAGGGCCGCCAGGTCATCCCCGGCCGGCAGGATGATCGACACCAGCGGGCGCTCGGTGTGGCGGTAGTCGATCTGATAAGTGCCAGGCACCGTCGAAGTGACCTTGGCCTTGTAGCCACGATTGCCCAGGTGACGCAGCAACGCCAGGCGCTCATCGGCGTTTTCTTCCAGCACCGGTGCCTGGCTGATCAGCAACGGCTCGTCCAGGTGGGCCAGCCCGTTGAGGCCACCCTGCTCGATGATGCGCAGCAGCAGGTCGAATTCCAGGGCCTTGCTGAAGTCAGGCTGGTAGCCGCCGACTTCAATGAACACTTCCCGGCGGATCAGCCAGTGACGCGCCATCAAGGCCGGCAGGCTTTGCAGCAAGTCAAGATTGAAGCCAGGGCGGAACACGTCCACCAGTGCGCCTTCGGCGGTGCGCAGGATTTCGTCGGTGGCGACGGCGCGGCAGTCTGCGGCGGCCAGCAATTCCAGGCTGGCACGCAACAGGCCACYGGCAGTGAACTCGTCGCCGGCTTCAGCCAGCAGCAGCCAGTCGCACGTCGATTGACGAGCACTCTGGTTCAGTTTGTCGACGTAGTTGCTTTGCGTGACCCGGACAAAGTGCAGGGTGTTCTGCGCCGTGGTCGCCGCCGGTGCTTCACCGGTGGTGAAGACCACAATCCTGAACGCCTTGCTGTGACCTTCGAGCAGGCTGTCGAGAGAGACTTGCAGCTTGTCGATATCGTTATCCAGGTCCAGCAGGAAGATCCCGAACTGTGGACCACCGTCGTTGGCCGCCAGGTGTTGGGCGATCGACTCAGCCTCAAGTGCATCGGGCTGACGGGGCGCAAGCCACTTGAGCAAACGACCGGAGAGCATCTTGTCGAACGTCGCACCGTTGCCCTCGACCGACACCGCGTCAAGACGTGCAGCCCAGTCGTTCAGGGGCTGCGCCTCTTCTTCTTCGCCCAGCAGTTCCAGCTGAGCCACCAGACGCTTGACCACCGTGCGGTTGAACACATTACTGTCGTGGGCCTGCCACAAACGGTCGACCACACTTTCCGGCGTGTCATTGTTACGCGCCAGCATCAGGCTCTGCTGGCGGGTCCAGATACCCTCCAGGCCTGCCAACTGAACGCGACCGGCCGGCATGGCGTGCAACAGGAATTCGAACTGGGTCAACTGATCGAAAAACTGCTGATTGTAGAACGGCATTTCGACGTATTGCTTGGGGCCGAAACGGCGCTCCGGGCCTTTCTCGACGCTCGTCCAGGCGGACTCGATAATCAGCTCGGTGGTCAGTGCGCGACCGGTGCGCAAGCTATCGGCCAGGGCTTCAAAACTTTGCAGCGCGAACTGTTTGCCTTGCTCCGGGTTCTCGCCTTGAACTTGAGTCGGCAGCCCGAAGAGGAACGCGGCAAAGGCTTCACGCTCGGCGACCGTCTTGGCATCGGTATGAGCCAGCGTGTGGAAGATCTCGGTGTTGTGGTCCGAATACCCGTAGTTCATCTCCCGCACGACATACGGGATCGGCAGAATCCGCGCCTTGCCCCGCGCCAGCATGTAATACGTGTGACCAATTTCCTGCCATTGGAAGGACGTATCCTGAGGCATGACCTGATACCAGTCACGTACCAGGTCGGTGCGCTGTACGGCATAAAAAGGCGGCAGGTACTGGTGCATATAATCGAGCACACGCTCCTCGGCGTGCTCGGACGAATAGTCTTCACAGACCTTTTTGTCACGCCGAAAGTAGCTGACGCTGTTGGGTTGCGACAGGTACATCATGCTGTAACCGTGGCACAGCCCGTAGTCGGGATTGGCCTCCATGAACGCCACGGCTGCGCGCAGGGCGTCATGCACATGGAAGTCATCGTCGGCGGCGAACACCATGAACGGCGTGGTCACTTGCTCCACGCCAAAAGCCAGCTTGGCGCGAACGCCCCAGTAGCCAAACTGCGGGACATGCTGGTAATCCACATTTTCAAACTGCCCGGCCAGGCTTGGCTGGCCTTCGGTCGAAGAGTCCAGCACCAGAATCCTGCAAGGCAAGCCGCTGTAGAAACGTGCCGCCCGGCGCAAAAATGCCGGCCGCTCGTGAGACATCAGCACCACGGTCAACTGTTCGTTGAGTGCCAACCCGTGTTCAGAATTGTTCTTGCCTTGCATACCTTTCCCCACAACGGCGTATCGCCGAAAAAACCCAACGATGTCTTGTCGATTACCGCACGCGACGCAAATAGCCATCCGGCGCGACGGTGATCAGCAGCTTGCTGTGAATGGCCTGGTCGATTTCAAAATCGCGGTTTTCTTCCAGATAGGCCCATACCGCAGTTTTCGGGTTGTCGCCCTTGCCCCACGGGCGGTCCGGGAAGGCGTCTTCGGGCATGTCTTCCACCACGGTATCCATCACCACGCAGTAGCTGCCTACCGAGGTCATCGGCGCATAGGCCCGCAGTTCTTCAAGCACATGCTCGTGGGTGTGGTTGGAGTCCAGAACCACCAGCACTTTCTTGCCTTCGACGCGCTGGCGAACCTGTTCGACAATCGCCGGATCGATACTCGAACCCTGGATCATCCGGATCCGCTTGCTCATCGGGTGCGCTTCGATTGCCTCACGGTTGTGCTGGCGGATATCGATGTCGACGCCCAACACTTCGCCGTGGCCGATCAGTTCCAGCATCGAGGCGTAAAACACCAGCGAGCCGCCGTGGGCGATACCGGTCTCGACGATGATGTCCGGCCGCAGCGCCCAGATGATTTCCTGCATGGCAACCATGTCCTGGGGGAACTGAATGATCGGGCGGCCCATCCAGCTGAAGTTGTAGGTGTACTTATGTCTGGCGGTCGTGCCAACCCAATCCAGCGACGTGGTTTGCAAGGCTTTGTCCTGTTGCAGGCCTTCGATGTTCTCTTTTACTTCTTCACGAAACTGCTCATGAGGATTCATTACAGACTCTCCGGAAATTAGTCGCGGTGGTTACTTGAAAACCCGACCGTCTTGAAAGGAAGCAGGATTGGTCTTGATGGTCCTGGCGGGGCTGCCCACCACAACCGCATAGTCTGGAACGTCTCTGGTCACCACGGCGCCCGCACCGATAGTCACCCAACGACCGATGCGCAATCGCGGCAGGATCGTGGCGTTGGTGCCGATAAAGGTGCCGTCACCGATCTCGACACAACCGGCAATGCAGACGCCCGGCGCCATGAACACCGAATGGCCGATCTGCCCTTCATGCCCGACCACGCTGCCGGCGCTGATACTGGTGTTGTCACCCAGGCTGACTTGCGCCTGCATGATCACGCCCTCTTGCAGATACGTGCCGACGCCCATCGTGATCATCGTCAGATCGATGCCCGGGTGGATGAAGTTACCCAGGCTGCCACCGGCCTCGACGATCTCGCAGGTGGTCCGGTAACGCAGCGCCGTGCTGCCAGTGATCAAATTGACAAAGCGTGTGTCGGGGCCTTTCAGCTCTGCCACCTTGTCGGTACCACCCACCACCGGCACGCCATGAAACAGCGTGCCTTGTTTCGCCGGATCGTTATCGAGAAAGGCGAATTGCACGTCCGGCTGGGTGCGTTGCAGGGTGAGGATCATCCGTACCGCTTCAGGATTGGCCGCCCCCAGCAGGTAAACCTTCATAGCCGGGTCCTTTTGAGTACCAGCGCGCGCAGCACCTCGATGACCCGGTGCTGATCGTCATCGGTCATGTCGTGGTAACTCGGCAGATTGATCGCGCGTTCCGGCAGCGCATGCGCCACGGGTGAGTCGGCCGTCAGTTCGCTGAACATCGGCAAGGACGACAGCGGCCAGAAGAACACCCGCGCGTCGATATCGGCGGCCTGGAAGGCGGCGCTCAACATGTCCCGCGTGATCCCCAGCTCGCGGTCAAAGACCACGGTAGGCATCCAGTAACCGTTGCGCGCGTGTTCCGGTTCAGGGTTCATGGACAAGCCCGGCAATGCAGCCAGGGCGCCGGCGTAGTTGGCGAAGATCGCACGCTTGCGCTCGATCAACTCGTCGATCCGCTCAACCTGCGCGCAACCGACGGCGGCTTGCAGGTTGCTCATCTTGTATTTGAAACCGAGGAAATCCGGCCAGAACTGTTTGCTGCTGCCGGCCACGCGGCCATGGTTGGACAGGGTCAGTACGCGGTCATACAGGGCCTTGTCCGACGTCACGAAGATGCCGCCTTCGCCGGTGGTCATGGTCTTGGTGCCATGAAAGGAAAACGCGCCGAACGCGCCCAGGGAACCGGCGGCCTGACCGCGCCACTGCGAGCCAATCGCCTCGGCGGCGTCTTCGATGACCGGCAGGCCAAACTCGCGACCGATGGCCAGCAACGCATCCATGTCGCAGAGATTGCCGTAGAGGTGCACCGCCAGAATCGCTTTGGTTCGTGGGGTGATCGCCTGGCGAACCTGCTGCGGGTCGAGGCACCAGCTGTCGGCCAGCACGTCGACGAACACCGGCGTCGCGCCCAGATAGGTGATGGGCGCGGCCGAGGCGATCCAGTTGGTATCGGCGAGGATCACCTCATCGCCGGCACCGATGCCCAGCGCCGCCATGCCCATGTGCAGCGCGCCGGTGCAACTGGACGTTGCAATCGCGTACGTCGCACCCAGGTGCTCGGCAAAGGACTTTTCGAAGCGTGTCAGGTACTCGTAGCAACGCTCTCCCCAACCATGGCGGACGGCATCGAGCACGTAGTCAGCTTCCAGCTCACCGACACTGGGTTTGGTGTAATGAATTCGGCTCATCGAATGATCAACTCGGGAATGGCAATGACAAAACGACCGTCCCATGCACGAATGCCGGCAAAGGCCTGGGTGATCTCATCCAGCAGGTTCCACGGCAGTACCAGCACGTAGTCCGGCTTCTCGATGTCGATCTGTGCCGGCGACACGATCGGAATGCGGCTGCCGGGCAGGTACTTGCCTTGCTTGTGCGGGTTGGCATCGGCCACCCAGGCCAGCAGGTCCGGCTTGACCCCGGCGTAGTTGAGCAAGGTATTGCCCTTGGCGGCGGCGCCGTAACCAACCACGCGTTTGCCATCGGCCCTGGCCTGCAACAGGAAGCGCAGCAGATCATGCTTGATGCGCTCGGCGGCGGGCGCCAGGGTCGCGTAGAACCCAGGGGTTTTCACCCCGGCGACGAGTTCGGCCTGCAGCTGTTGCCGGACCGCCGGTTGCACTTCGCGACGCTCGCCGTCCAGGCGCTGGACGAACACTCGCAGCGAGCCGCCATGGGTCGGGAGCTGACTGACGTCGAACACTTGCAGGCCATTGCGCTCGCACAAGGTCTGCACAGCGGTCAGCGACAGGTAGGAATAATGCTCGTGGTACAGCGTGTCGAATTGCTGACCGGCCATCAGGGTCAGCAACTGCGGGAATTCGAAGGTCGCCACACCCGTCGGCTTGAGCAGGGTCGCGAAACCGCCGAGAAAATCATTGATGTCCGGGACGTGGGCCAGCACGTTGTTGGCGGCCATCAGGTCGGCGCCCCAGCCTTCACTTTTCAGCTGCGCGGCGGTGTCGCGACCGAAAAACACTTCACGAATCTCCAGGCCTTTTTCCCGCGCCGCTTGCGCGGTGCTGCGGGTCGGCTCGACGCCCAGGCAAGGGATGCCGCGCCCGGCCACGTACTGCAACAGGTAACCATCGTTGGCCGCGATTTCCACCACGCGGCTGTCGGCGCTCAGGCCAAAACGCTCGACCATCTCGGCCACATAACGCTCGGCATGGGCCAGCCAGGTACTGGAGAACGAACTGAAATAAGCGTACTCGGCATCGAACAGGCTATCGGCGCTGGTGTAATCCTCGGTTTGCACCAGCCAGCATTGCTGGCACACGGCAACCTTCAGCGGCACCCATTGTTCGGCCTGCTCCAGTTGGTCGACACGCACGTAGGCATTGGACGGCGGCGAGGTGCCCAGGTCGATCAGCGGCAGGGTCAGCGCAGTGGCGCAACCACGGCAGTTCATAGACGCACTCCGGCGAAGTGTTCATCGAGCGCTGGATGACTGGCATCGCGCACCGACAGATTATTGACAGGCAGCGGCCAGGCAATCGCCAGCCGTGGATCGAGCACCGACAAACCGCCTTCGTGTTCCGGCGTGTAGTCGTTGCTGTGCAGGTAAAGCAGCTCGGCGTCGGCGCTCAGGGTCTGGAAGCCATGGGCGAACCCGGCCGGAATCAACAGGCTGCGGCCATCGCCGGCACGCAGGTGTTCGGCATGCCAGTGCAGGAAGGTCTCGGAGTCGGGACGCAAATCCACCGCGACATCCCAGACTTCACCGCGCAGGCAGGAGATCAACTTGGCTTCCGGCGCGCGGGCATTCTGGTAATGCAGGCCACGCACGCTGCCGCGTTCGCGGGTGCAGGAGTGATTGATCTGGCGGATATGAAACGCCTGGCCAAATGCACCGAGGCTGCCTTCGCAAAACAATCGGGAAAAGTGCCCGCGCTCGTCCTCGAAGCGTTTGTGCTGCACGTTGAACAGACCGCTCAGCGGCAATGCCTTCAGCAGAAATTCACTCACAGCGCGCCTCGGTACAGGTTCAATTGCGCCAGAGTGATGGCACGCATGTCATCGCCGTTCTGCCACGCCAGATGCCAATCCAGGGTTTGGGTCAGGCACTGCTGCAACGACCAGCGCGGTTGCCAGCCGAGCAATTGACGGGCGCGACTGCTGTCCAGGCGCAGCAGGCCGGCCTCATGCAAATCACTCGGTTCGATGCGCAGCCCGCGTGCCTGCGGCCAGCGGCTGGCGAGCAGTTCGACCACTTCACCGACGCTGCACATGTCCGCATCGAGGGGACCGAAGTTCCACGCCCCGGCGAATTGCGGGCCTTGCTCATACAGGCCGGCAGCCAGTTGCAGATAGCCGGCCAAAGGTTCCAGCGCGTGTTGCCATGGGCGCACCGCCTGCGGGTAACGCAAGGTCACCGGTTCATCCGCCGACCATGCCCGCAGCACGTCGGGAATCAACCGCTCCGGGGCAAAATCGCCACCACCGAGTACGTTGCCGGCACGGGCCGTGGCCAACGCCAGACCATGCTCGGCATGCTTTTCAGGCGCAAAGAATGAGGCGGCATAGGATTGCGCCAACAACTCGCAGCAAGCCTTGCTGCTGCTGTAGGGATCGTGACCGCCCAACGCTTCGTTTTCGCGGTACGGCCACAGCCATTCCTGGTTGGCGTAAACCTTGTCGGTGGTCACCAGCACGCAGGCACGCACGCCACCGACCTGACGGATCGCTTCGAGCAGGTTGAGCGTGCCCATGACGTTGCTGGAGTACGTGCCCAACGGGTCGCGATAACCTTCGCGCACCAGCGGCTGCGCCGCCAGGTGCAGGACGATTTCCGGCCGGGTCTCGGCGATCAGCTCCAGCAAAGCGCCCAGGTCACGCAAGTCGCCGCGCTGATCGTTGATGCCTTCATGCACCCGCGCCAGTTCGAACAGACTCGGCTCGGTGGACGGGTCGAGGGAAAACCCGCTGACTTCGGCACCCAGGCTTTGCAGCCACAACGTCAGCCAACTGCCCTTGAAACCGGTGTGGCCGGTGACCAGCACCCGCTTGCCGCGCCAGAATTGCGGGCTCAGTCCCATTGCTTCCATGGGGCCTCCCCGCTCTGCCACAACGCCTCGAGGTGGTTCTTGTCACGCAGGGTGTCCATCGGTTGCCAGAAACCGTCGTGCTGGAACGCCATGAGCTCGCCGCGCTCGGCCAGGCCATCCAGCGGACCGGACTCCCACGAGGTGTCGTCGCCGTCGATCAACGGCAGCACCTTGGGCGACAGGACAAAGAACCCGCCATTGATCCAGCCACCATCACCGCGAGGCTTTTCGGTGAAACCCAGGACCTTGTCGCCATCGCGATTAAGCGCGCCGTAGCGGCCGGGTGGCTGTACCGCGGTGACGGTCGCCAGTTTTCCGTGCTGGAGATGGAAATCCACCAACGCGCCAATGTTGAGGTCCGACACGCCGTCGCCGTAGGTAAAGCAGAACGCCTGTTCGTCTTCGAGGTAGCGTCGGGCGCGGCGCAAACGGCCGCCGGTCATGGTCTCTTCCCCGGTGTCGATCAGCGTGACGCGCCATGGCTCGCTGTAGTTCTGGTGAACATCCATGCGGTTGTTGCACATGTCGAAGGTGACGTCGGAGGTGTGCAGAAAGTAGTTGGCGAAAAAGTCCTTGATCGCATAGCCCTTGTAGCCAAGGCAGATCACGAAATCGTGGATCCCGTGAGCGGAGTACTGTTTCATGATGTGCCAGAGAATTGGCTTGCCGCCGACCTCGATCATTGGCTTGGGCTTGAGGTGCGACTCTTCGCTGATCCGCGTACCCAGGCCACCCGCCAAAATAACTGCCTTCATCCCCTTCCTCTCTTGTTCGTCACAGGGCTCAGCCAAGCTGTATCAAGCTTTTGCGGGCCATCCGGGTTAAACCTGCCGCCGTTCAGGGCACGTCCGGGCTCACCGGAAGTGCTCGTTTTATGGCGATATGAGGGGGACTTGCAGGAAACGCGCCAGCTCTTTCAATCCGTTGCCGGGCGATGCGCTGCGGGGGGGGGGGTTGTAGGAGCCGGCTTGCTGGCGATGGAGTCGAGTGCGCTGCGTTTATCCATGTTACCCGCGTTATCGTTCGCGACCATCGCTGGCAAGCCAGCTCCTACAGGGGACTGCGTTTATTCAGGCTTTCCGCGTTATCGTTGGCGACCATCGCCAGCAAGCCGGCTCCTACAGGGGACCGCGTTTATTCATGTTTGCCGCGTTATCGTTGACGACCTTCGCTGGCAGGCCAGCTCCCACAGGAGGCCATGCCTAAACCGGTCCAAGCAAAAAAAAGGCAGGCGACTTGACGTCGCCTGCCTTTGCGCGGAACACCTTGAACGATCAGTCCGCCAGCCAGCCATTTTCCCAGTAGCGTAAATTGTCGCCGCGCAGCACGTAGTCACGCAGCACGATCTCGCGCAACTCATCGCCCATGCGATAGCTGGCGTCCGGATCGGCCAGGTGCATGCGGATCGCTTGCAGCCATTCATCCGTGGAGTTGGTCTTGATCCGGGTGCACGGCAGGTAGCCGCGATAGGCTTCGGTGTCGGTGCAGATCACCGGGTAACCGCAAGCGCCATACTCCAGCAGGCGCAGGTTGCTCTTGCAGTCGTTGAAGATGTGGAATTCCAACGGCGCCAATGCCAGATCCAGGTTCAGGCTGGCCAGCTTGGCCGGGTAGACATCCAGCCCGATCACCCCATGAAACTCATGCATGTACGGGCGCAGATCGTCCGGGCACATGCCGAAGAACACCCAGTCGACTTCATTGGCCAGTTCGCGAACCACATCGGCGATCACCGCCAGGTCACCGTGGTGGCTGGTGCCGCCGCCCCAACCGACCCGGGGCTTTTTCGAGGTTCTGCGCTGACTGCGCAGATCGGTCCACAGGTGCGACGCCAACATGTTGGGCACCACGCGAATGTCCTGATGCATGTCCGACAGCGCGTTACCCAGCGGCTCGGTGGAGACCACCACGCGATCGCACATGCCGATGGCGCGCCGCACCAGTTTTTCCATTTCGTCCTTGCCCGGCATATTGCGGATATGCGCATTGCGGTGCGGAACGTTGATCACGAAGTCATCCAGCTCATAGATACGCCGCGCGCTGGAGTATTTTTGCAGGCTCGGGATTTCGTTGATCGGACCTTCGGAATAGCGCCCCTGCAGGATGATCACGTCAGGCGAATGACGCTCGACTTCGATGATGGTCGGCAGGTTGTAATGAATGCGCCCGTGCGCCCTGCCGGCGGCTTCCAGTTCGATCAGCGGCTGAGTGACCCGGTAGTGGCCAATGGCAGATGCGTTGACCGGCAACGCGAGAATCTTCGGCAGCTGCGCCCTGGAAAACGGACTCCAACCGGATCGCAGGCCGGGCTCGAGACTGAAACTCGCCCCACCCAAACCCTGCAGCGCCAGGTTGGCGTTGTAGGCCGGATCACGGGCCACGATCGGCAGCCAGCGCTTATAGAAAACTTCCTGCTCCTGCTCGCTTCGAGCCTGGTCACCTTCTTGCGCGAGCATCGCCGGCTGCGCACCCAACGCCAGTTGCGCGTGAGGCGTCCAGACCACCAGATAACCTTCCTGACCGACGCGCAAACACAGGTCCACTTCGTTGAGGGACTGCGCCAGGCCCTGCTCATCCAGGCCACCGACTGCATCAAAGACAGACTTGCGTACCATCAGGCAATCACCGCCGACGGCACTGAAATTGTGAGCGACCTGCAAGCGGTACATGTACCCCGCCGCCTGCAGCGTCTCACCATGGAATGGCACGCCGGCCGGCCCTTGCAACCCGAGTATCAGGCCGGCATGCAGCACGCGGCCATCCGGGTTGAACAGTTTGGCGCCTACCACGCCGACTTCCGGACGTTGTGCATGATTGAGCAGCTCGCCCAGCCATTCGCCCTGGGTGATCACCGTGTAGGGATTGAGTATCAGGACGTAGTCGCCAGCGGCCTGCTGCGCGGCGAAATTGCGCACCGCCGCCGCATTACCCTGCAACTCGCAGCGCAGCACCCGGACCCGCTCGCTGCCCAATTGCGCCATGCCGGCGAACCAGTCGAGCGCCTCGGCGCTCTCGCTGCCGTTGTCCACCAACAGCAACTCGTATTCGCCGTAGACCGTTTTCTCCAGCAGACTCTCGACACAACGTTGCAATGCCAGGGTCTGGTCCTTGCTGACAATCACGATCGACACCAGCGGCCGATCAGCATGCCGATAGTCGACTCGATTGAGCAGCGCCGAGCTGCCCTCACGGATGTCATGGGCGACACCCAGGCGCTGCAAGTGCGCCTCGAGCAACCGCGGATTGGTGTCCATCACTTGCGGCAGCGACAGCCATTTGGCCAGGTCGAACGCCGACTCCAGCAGCACCTCCGAAATGTGCCCGACCACGTGCGTGCCGCCTTGCTCGACCATTCGCCACATCACATCGTGTGGCGCCAGTTCGCCGTACACCGAATCGAAACCGCCCAGCGCCAGGAATTGCTCGCGCTCGAACGCCAGCGCTCGCCCTACGTAGGGATAGCTGCGCATCAGGTCCAGGTTGAAGTCTGGCTTGAATGCAGGTTCGGCCGACTCACCCTGATGCAAGCCACCTTCGTCGCTGTACAGGCAAGTCAGCGTGCGCGACAACGCAATCCGCTCAGCCATGACCAGCAAGGCCGGCGCCACCAGACGATCACCGGCGCGCAGCAGATAGAACCAGCCAATGCCTTCCAGTTGCGGCAACAGGGCGTTGATCTGCTGCTGCCAATCGTCCTGCAACGGCAAGCGGAACACACGCTCATCCAGCACTGCCTCTGTGCACGATGCCGACAGCACCAGCGTCAGTTCAGGGGCGTAATCCTGATCCGCCAGCGATTGCAGAGTGAGCTCCAGCGCCGAACGGCTGCCTTGCTCATCGATGATGACCGGAACGATTTTGGGCCGGGTTGGCCAAGCCTCCAGCGTATCCGCCAGCAACTCGCGCTGACCGTCGGTGAGCGTGCGGCACGCCAGCCACTGGGCATACAGTTGCGCGAAGCTGACACTGGCGATGCCGACATGCCAATCCTGGGTGGTCTGCTTGGTGCCCAGGGTCCTGCTCAGCGGCAACTCTTCCCAAACCCGCGGTGTCTCCTCCACGTTGCTCAGAGGCACATAGCGCACCCAACCCTGGGCCGGCGCAGATTCGCCGCCACGGGCCTTGAGCATCTGCGACAGCCACTGCCGCTCGGTTTCGGCCGCGTCCTTCATCGACTGCTGGCCGCTCAGCCGCTCGGGGTACAGGCGCTCGACGCCGAGCACATGATTGGACACCGCCAGATTGCCGCGCCGCATCAGGCAGACGTACAAGGCAAAATCGAGGGTCGCGACGAAGCAATGGCCGGGCTGCGTCAGTGCCGGGAACAGTTCGAGCACGTCAGCCCGCCGGAACATCGCGTTGCTGAAGCCGCCGAGGATGTTGACCGGGAAGTTTTCGAAGATCGCCAGCAGGTCCTCGCCCTTGAACACTCCGCCCACCGGGGACAGCGGAGTGTTCTCCAGGCGCGACGGCAGCGGCATGTCGTCGGCATCCCACAGCAGGCGCTGGGCCACGACCAGATTGACGTCGGCACAATCGATCAGCACCTGGGCCTGACGCTCGATGCAGGCCGAAAACAACTGGTCGTCATCACACAGAAACTTGATGTACTCGCCTTGCGCCACTTCCAGGCAGGCTTGCAGGTTACCCACCAACCCCAGGGTGCGCGGGTTACGCACATACCGCACGGTCGCGCCCTGCTCAACCACCGAAGCCACGAAGTCTTCGATCTCGTGACCGCGACTGTCATCGCAAACGATGATCTCCAGGTTGCCGTAGCTCTGGTTCACAGCCGTGTGCAAGGCACGACCGAAAAAGCGAGGATTGAAGGCGGGAATGACCAGGCTGACAAGCGGAAGTGAATTCACGGCAGGCTCACAGGCGGTGCGAGCCCGCCCTGAAAAGCGAGCCCTTTGTTACCGCAAAAAAGACGATAAATACTGAAGGGGCAAGGCCATCGGGCGCCTGCGCGCCCGACCACCGTCAGATCTTGTTGAACAGGCCCAGCTGGGAAATCTTGCTGAACGCCAGCTGCGCCGCCTGCAACATGGTCTGCTGCAAGGTCAGGCGAGTCATGACTTCGGCCGGATCCGAATCGCGAATCGACTTCTGACTGGCGCTGTTCGCCAGGGTCAGGCTCTCGTTGGTCGCGGTCTGGTTATCCAGTGCCTGACCGCGGGCACCGATCGTGGTGATGGCTGAGCCGATCTGGTTGGCCGCACTGTCGATGTTGCCCATTCCCGACTCCATGGTGCCCAGAAACTTCTGTTTGGCCACCGGGTCGCCATCGACTGGCGTGTTCAGCGCGGTGATCATCTGGCCGAGAGTGTCGAGCACGTTCTGGGTCTGATGGTTGTTGGACTGAATCACGAACTGGTCGCCGGACGCCGGGGCGCCACCGCCCAGGGCAAAGGTCACACCCGCCGCGGTGGCGTTGCCGCCCGATACGGTACCCGACGACACCGGTTTGCTGTCGGCGGTGATCGGCGCGGCATACAGGTCGAAATTGCTGGCGCTGGTGAACTTGAGGATCGCCCCGCCCGACGGGAAGGCGTTGGTGTACGCCGTCGGGTTGCTCACGCTGGAACCGGTGATGACCGCGGTCGACGCGTTACCGGCGCTGCGCGAGGTGTTGAAGGTGTCCGACGTGGAAGACAGGTTGAAGCTGTGACCGGCGATCACCGCATCCGGGTTGGTATCACCGGTTTTGAGGTTGATGTTCAGCTTCAGGTCAACGCCACGGAAACTGACCGTCTGGTTGGCGCCATTGGAGTTACTGATCAGGCCGTTCTGACTGGCTTCGGCGGTCACGTCATTGCCCAGCGAGTCGGTGATCTTCAACTGGGTGCTGCTGAGGAAACTGACGGTGTACGGCTGGCCGCCCGTGAAGCTCGCATTGTAGGTGGAGCTGGTGCCGACCGTACCGTTGGACAGCACCACGCGACCGTCATCCACCGCCGGAGCGGTCATGGTGGTCTGGGTGCGGCTGGTGTTGAGGGTCTGCTGGAACGCATTCCAGCCCGTGGTGTTGGTCCCGACCGTCATGCCATCGCCAATGCCAAGGTCGATGGTGGTCTGGTCACCGTTGTAGCTGTAGGTGCCGTCCGAGTTCTGCGAGTAAGGCGCGGTGTCGGTTTTCGAACCGGAGAACACATAGTTGCCGTTGGCATCCTTGGCGTTCATCAGGCCCAGCACTTGTTGCTGGATCTGGCCCAACTCCGACGCGTAGGCCTTGCGGTCCGCATCGGTGGCAATGCCGTTGCTGGCGGCGAGGGCCAGTTCCTTGGCGCGCTGCAAAGCGGTACCGATGGAGTCGAGCGTCGTTTCCTGCAGGCTCAACGCATTCTTGGTGGTGCCGATGTTGGTGCCGTACTGTTCAAGCATCGCGCTCTGCTGACCCAGCTCCAGCAAACGACCGGCACCGATCGGATCATCGGCGGCGGTGTTGATGCGGGTCAGGCTGCTGGCTTCGTTGCTGGTCGCGATGGCCTTGTTGAAGTTGCGCTGGTAATTGGCAGCGGTGATTTCGTAATACTGGGCGGTGGAAATGCGCATGAATTACGACTCCTTAAAGGCTGTTGATCAGCGTGGTGAAAATTTCCTGCGCAGCCTTGATGATCTGCGAAGACGCGGTGTAGTACTGCTGGTACTTGACCAGGTTGCCGGTTTCTTCATCCAGGTCGACCCCGGAGTTCGAATCCCGCGCCCCTTTGGCATTGGCCAGGATCGCCGTGGTGGCGTCGCTGTCGGACTTGCCCTGGGCAGCCTTGGCGCCGACGTTGGTCACCAGCTTGTTGTAGGCATCGGTCAGGCTGATGCCCTTGCTCGCCGTGCCGGTGTCTACGGTCTGCCTGGTTTGCAGGCCGACCAGCGCCTGGGCGTTGCGGTTGTCCGAAGACGCCGCGCCGGTCAGGTTGATGGTGAAGCTTTCGCCACTGGCGGGCGTGGCGCCGACCGTGGTCTGCACGGTAAACGTCTTCTGCACGGCCGGCGTGACGCTGGTGTCCATGACCGGCGCACCGCTGGCATCGACCATGCCCACTTTCAGGTTCAGGGTGTTGCTCTGGCCGGGAACGATGGTGCCGGTGCTGATCGAATTGCCCTTGGCATCGACCATGTTGTAGCTCTGGCTACCGCCGCTGGCCGCGCCGAACACCAGTTTGACCGGCGTCGAGTTCTTGAGCGCGGTCTGCATTTCTGCCTGGGCCGCCGGGTTGTAGATATCGAGGGTGCTGGTCAGCATCGGCTGGGTGTAGGTGCCGGTGTTGTTGGCACTGGTCACGCCGGTCAACGGTGCTGCGGCCGCGATTTTTTTCGGGTCGGTGAGCACGGTCTGGATACTCGCCGCCGCGCCACGGGTCGGTGTCACCTTGAACGAATCGCCGGCGCTCAGCGCACCGCCGTTGAGGTTCAGGCTGAAGCCATCGATCACCGGGGCCGGGGTCGTCGTGGTGCTGAACGCGCCCATGTCGGTGCCGTCCGAGCGCTTGACGGTGTAGTTGGTCGCGCTGGTGAACGTCACCTGATAGTCGCTGGTGGTCAGCTTGCCGGTGTCCTTGATGGTGACATCCAGGTTGCCGGAGCCGGCACTGTTGCCCGCCGCGGCAATGCTGCGCTGGCTGACCAGGGCGGCACTGTTGATGTTGTTGAAGATCGCCGCGCCGAAATCACCGTTCTTGTCGATGCCCTGCGCCTGTTGGCTGTTGATCTGGTCAGCCACCACCAGCGCCACGCGTCCCAGTTCATTGAGCGAAGGGTCGAGCACTTCCTTGCGGTAAGTCAGCAAACCACCGATCTCACCGCCGCTGACCACCGAGGTCACGTCGATGGTGCTGGAGCCACGGTTGAGCTGCAGCGCCATGCGCGATGGATCGCCCTGGCTCGGCACGGTTTGCAGTGTATTGGTGGTGTTGCCGACCACCAGTGGCTGACCGCTGCCGATGTAGACGTCGTAGCTGTTGCCACGCTCGACCACCTGGGTACCGACCAGCCCGGACAGTTGGCGCACGGCTTCGTTGCGCGAGTCCAGCAGGTCGTTTGGCTGGTTGGTGCCGGTGGAGAGCTCGGAAATCTTCTGGTTGAGCGTGGCAATCGTGGTGGACAGCTTGTTCACCTGATCCGCCATGTCGCCCAGGCTGCCGTTCAGGTTGGTGTTCTGATCGTTCAATTGCTTGGCAATCGAATTGAAGCGAGCGGACAAGGCCTGGGCACCGGTCAGCACCGACTGGCGGGACGTGTCGTCGGTGGCAGAGGTCGAAACGCCTTGCATCGACGTGAAGAACTTTTGCAGCACACCGGTCAGCCCGGTGTTGGAATCGGAAAGCGTGGCGTCCAGCGGCGTGGCCTGAGCGTTGTACGACGTAGCTTCGCTGTCGAGCGAGGTCGCGGTACGCAGCTGCGAATCGAGATAGGAGTTGTACACGCGACGCACATCGGCCAGCGTCGTGCCGGTGCCGATGAACACATTGCCGTACTGAATCGAGCCTTTGGTGCTCTGCACAGACTGCTGGCGCGAGTACCCGGCGGTGTCGACGTTGGCAATGTTGTTGCCGGTCGTCACCAACGAGTTATGGCCAGCACTCAGCCCCGACATCCCGATATTGAGCAAACTCATGTTTCAGACCTTATACCTTGTGCCTATAAAGGCGTGGTGGAAACGCCCGCCGCAGCGTAGTTCTGGTAACTCGTCATCTGCCTGGCTATCTGCGAAATCTTGCTTGCGTAGTCCGGGTCGGTTGCGTAACCGGCCTTCTGCAACTCGCGTACAAACTGTTCTGGGTTATCGGCCGACTTCACGACATCTTGATAGCGATTATTGGTCTGCAGCAAAGTCACAAGGTCATGGAAACTGTCCTTGTAGGAGTCGTAGGAACGGAACTCGGCCGTCTCCTTGACCATCTGCCCGTTTCTGAATTCGCTGGTGATCGCCCGCGCCGAATTGCCCTGCCAGCTGTTGCCGGCCTTGATGCCGAACAGGTTGTGGCTGCTGCTGCCATCCTGCTGGCGCATGACCGACTTGCCCCAACCGGTTTCCAGGGCCGCCTGGGCCACCAGATAACGTGGATCGACACCGATCCGGTCCGCCGCTTCCTTGGCCATCGGCAACATGGTGTTGACGAACTGGTCGGCGGAACTGAAGGCTTTCTTCGGTGGTGCCAGAGGAATCTGCGCCATGGCGCGACCGTAAATCTGCATGCCGCCCGCGGAGGATTGCTGTGCGTTCGCCAGCCAGTCGCCGTTGTACAACGGTCCCGCACCCGTGTTCGTCGTGCGTTCAGGTAATGGTGTCTTGTTGAGCGTTGTGGCCGTGGTCGTCACCGAAGGCACCAGCCCGGCCAACAACCGATCAGCCAGCTTCGGCGGCAATGCCAGGCGTCGCTGATTGATCAGCGCCATGTCATTGCGATGAGCGCCCTCGCCCGCCTCTTGCTGCGCATGGACCGAGCGCGAGGCCCACAACGGACGCTGGCCGTTGACCCGTGACAACGGCCCATTGAGCGCAACCGTGCCAGCCGCCATCGGCGTTTGCACGGCCGCCTTGGCAGCCTCTTGCTTGGCCAGCGACGCAGCCGCTGCCTCGCCCGGCGCCATCGGTTTGTTCTTCGACATCTGGCGCATCAGCACATCCGCCAGGCCAATACCACCGCCCTCGCGGGACATGGAAACGGCCAGCTGCTGGTCGTACATTTCCTGGTACTGCTTGGCCGCCGGGGTGTTCATCGGATTGTCCTGACCCAATGCTTCGGTGGCCGAGCGCATCGACTTGAGCATTTCCCCGAGGAACAGCGACTCGAACTCCTGCGCCACTTTGCGCATGTTGCCGTCGCTGTTCTTGTCGCCGACCTTGAGCTGGTTCAGGCGATTGAGGTCCGAATAGGAGCCCGAATCGCTGCTGCTGACCAGACCGCTCTTGCGCATATCCACGATGGCCGTCCTCAGATCACGATCAGGTCGGCTTGCAGGGCGCCTGCCTGCTTCAGCGCTTCGAGGATGGCCATCAAGTCACCCGGTGCCGCGCCGACCTGATTCACCGCCCGCACGATCTCGTCGAGGGTGGTGCCWGGGCCGAACTTGAACATCGGCTTGGCTTCCTGCTGGGCGTTGACTTTCGAACGCGGCACCACCGCCGTTGTGCCATTGGACAGAGGGCCGGGCTGGCTGACGATCGGGTCTTCGGTAATGGTCACGGTGAGGCTGCCGTGGGTCACGGCGGCCGGGGATACCTTGACGTTCTGGCCGATCACGATGGTGCCGGTACGGGAGTTGATGATGACTTTCGCCACCGCTTGGCCCGGATCGATTTCGAGGTTTTCCAGGATCGACAGGTAGTCGACACGCTGGCTCGGATCGAGCGGCGCGGTGACGCGAATCGAACCGCCGTCGATGGCCTGGGCCACACCAGGGCCGAGCATGTCGTTGATCTTGTCGACGACGCGCTTGGCGGTGGTGAAGTCGGAACGGTTGAGGTTCAACGTCAGGCTGTTGCCCTGGTTGAAACCGCTCGGCACCGCGCGCTCCACCGACGCGCCACCGGGGATGCGACCGGCCGACGGAACGTTGACGGTGATCTTCGAACCGTCTCGCCCTTCCGCATCGAAACCACCGACCACCAGGTTGCCCTGGGCCACCGCATAGACGTTGCCGTCGATACCCTTGAGCGGTGTCAGCAGCAAGGTACCGCCGCGCAAGCTCTTGGAGTTACCGATGGACGAAACGGTGATGTCGACTTGCTGACCCGGCTTGGCGAACGCCGGCAAATCGGCACTGATCGACACCGCCGCGACGTTCTTCAACTGCACGTTGCCCGACCCCGGCGGTACCTTGATGCCGAACTGCGAGAGCATGTTGTTGAAGGTCTGCAGGGTGAACGGGGTTTGCGTCGTCTGGTCACCGGTGCCGTTAAGTCCGACCACCAGGCCGTAGCCGATCAATTGGTTGGAACGCACGCCGGAAATGCTGGCGATATCCTTCAGACGCTCGGCCTGCGCGTTGAGCGCGGCGGACAGCATCAAGGCGGCCACCATCAGGTGTTTAAGATTCAAACTGACCACCTAGAAAGGGAACAGCGGGCTGAGGAAAAAACGGTCGAACCAGCCTGGCTGACTCGCATCGGCAAACGAACCGGTGCCCGAGTAGGTGATGCGCGCATCGGCGACACGGGTCGACGACACAGTGTTGTCGGTAGAGATGTCATCGGCGCGCACCAGGCCGGCAATCCGTACCAATTCGTCGCCGGTATTGAGGGTCATCCACTTCTCGCCGCGCACCGCGATGATGCCGTTGGGCAACACATCGGCGACGGTCACGGTGATCGAGCCGGTCAGGGTGTTGCCCTGCGCCGCCTTGCTGTCGCCCTTGGTCGCGCGATCGCCTTCATAGCTGGCGTCCAGACTCAGGTCACCACTGCCGAACGGATTGTTGGTGTTGGGGGTGGAGCCGAACAGCGAGGTCAGGCCGATGCTGGCCTTGCTGTTCTTGCCAATTTGCGAGTTGGCGTTTTTGCTGGCCTGGGTCCTTTCGTTCAGGGTGATGGTGATGATGTCACCGATCCGGAACGCCTTGCGGTCGCTGTAGAGGTTCTGTTCGAAACCGGCCTGATAGATCGAGCCGTTGTTCGCCGCTGCCGGCAAGGGCGTGCGCGGCAACACCGGAGCGTAGTAAGGGTCATTGGGCTTGGGCGTCGCAGGCACGCAACCTGCGAGCGCGGTGATCCCACTCAGTGCCAGAACAGATACATAGCGATGCATGACCCTACCTCACGGTGTTGCAGGCAGCCTCATGGCCGCCCCATAGACTTGATTACAGATTCTGCGTTACGAACGAGAGCATCTGGTCGGCGGTGGAGATCACCTTGGAGTTCATCTCGTAGGCGCGTTGGGTGGTGATCATGTTGACCATCTCCTCAACGGTGCTGACGTTGGACGTTTCCAGGGTGTTCTGCAGCGTGGTGCCGAAACCGTTCAGGCCCGGAGTGCCGACTTGCGGCGCGCCACTGGCGGCGGTTTCCAGGAACAGGTTGTTGCCCACTGCCTGCAGGCCGGCCGGGTTGATGAAGTCGGCGGTTTGCAGGTTGCCGATCACCTGGGCAGCCGGGTTGCCGGCAACGGTGATGGACACTGTGCCGTCGCGACCGACCGTGAAGGTTTGCGCGTCGTTCGGAATGACAATGGCCGGTTCGAGGGCAAAGCCGCTGGCGTTGACGATCTGGCCGTTGGAGTCCAGGTGGAAGGTCCCGTCACGGGTGTAGGACGTGGTGCCGTCCGGTTGCAGGATCTGGAAAAAACCGCGACCGTCGATGGCCATGTCCAGTGGCTGTTCGGTGGTTTGCAGACTGCCGGCGGTGAAGTTTTTCTGGGTGCCGACGATACGCACACCGGTACCCAGTTGCAGACCCGACGGCAGTTCGCTGTCCTGGGTCGACTGGGCGCCTGGCTGACGCTTGATCTGGTAGAGCAGGTCCTGGAACTCGGCGCGGTCACGCTTGAAACCCGTGGTCGACACGTTGGCCAGGTTGTTGGAAATGGTGGTCAGGTTGGTGTCCTGGGCGGACAGGCCTGTTTTGGCAACCCATAGAGCCGGAAGCATTCGATTCTCCTCGTGCGCCTGTTTTACGGCGCGACGTTCTGGTAATTAGCTGATCTGCAAGACCCGAGCCATGGCCTGGTCATCGTCTTTGGCGGTGTTCATCATCTTGATGTGCAGCTCGAATTGCTTGGACAAGGCCAGTACCGAGGTCATCTCTTCCACGGCATTGACGTTGCTCGACTCGAGGAACCCGGACACCAGCTTGACGCCGGCATCGGCCTGCGCAGGCGCGCCGTCCTTGGTGTGGATCGAACCATCCAGGCCTTTGGTCATGTTCTTGAGGTCCGGATTGACCAGCTTGATGCGGTCGACTTCAGCCATCACCCGGGGACCTTCGCCCATTGCGCGGATGCTGATGGTGCCGTCCTCGCCGACTTCGATCTGCTGCTCCGGCGGCACGGCAATCGGCCCGCCATTGCCCATGACCGGCATGCCATTACCGGCACGCAACACGCCCAGGGCGTCAACGTTCAGGCTGCCGGTGCGCACGTAGCTTTCAGCACCATCGGGATTCTGTACGGCAATCCAGCCGCTGCCTTGCACGGCAACGTCAAGGTCGCGACCGGTTTCCACCAGTGAGCCGGGGGAGAAATCGGTGGCCGGGCGTTCGGACATGGCAAACGCACGCGCCGGAAAGCTGTCACCGAACACCGGCATTGAACGAGCTTGCTCCAGGTCTTTCTGGAAGCCGTTGGTGGAGATGTTCGCGAGGTTGTTGGCATGCGCCTTTTGCGCCAGTGCATTCTGGCTGGCGCCGGTCATTGCCACATAAAGGTACTTGTCCACACTCTTTCCTCTGCCTGCCGGACGTTTGCCGCCCACTGCTGTACTGCTGAGCCATAAGCAATTTGCAGACCAACTTGTTTTTGGCGGCGCCAGGCCCGGCAAACAGGGGACTTTGGGGATTCAGAGGGGATTTGTGATTTGTATCAGAGACGAAAAACCGGCGGTGTCATGCCAGTGGGTGGCAAGGTGTGACCGTGGGCAACGGCCACAACCGCCATCGCGAGCAAGCTCGCTCCCACAGGGTCACTGGTGATCACAGATTGTGTGTCCGCCGATGAACCACTGTGGGAGCGAGCTTGCTCGCGATGAGGCCAGCACAAACGCAGCAGGCCTCAGCTATGACTCAGTCTTGCCCACCTCATATTCACGCAACTTGTTGGCAATGGTGGTATGCGAAACCCCCAACCGCTTGCCCAGCTGCCGGCTGCTCGGATGCTCGGAATACAGCCGCTCCAGCACCGCCTTCTCGAAACGCCCGACGATCTCGTCCAACCCACCCTCCAGCGAAAAATCGCCAAGGGGTTGGCGCACACCATAGTCCGGCAAACGAATGTGCTCGGCCTTGACCGTGCCGCCGTCGCACAGGGAAACCGCCTGGAACAGCACGTTCTCCAGTTGCCGCACGTTACCCGGCCAATGGTAGTGACTGAGCCGCTCCATGGCCGCCGGGGCCAGTTTCGGCAGCGGGCAACCGATCTGCCGACTGGCCTGATCGAGGAAGTGCTCCACCAGCGGCGTCAAGCCGTCGAGGCATTCGCGCAGCGGCGGGATGTGCAGCGACAACACATTCAAGCGGTGATAGAGATCCTGGCGGAACTCACCGCGAGCGCACAGTTCGGACAGGTCGACCTGGGTCGCGCAGATCACTCGCACGTCAAGGTAGACCTCTTCATCACTGCCTACACGACGGAAGCAACCGTCCTGCAGGAAGCGCAGCAACTTCACCTGCAAGCGCGGGCTCATTTCCCCRACGCCATCGAGAAACAGCGTACCGCCCGCCGTCAGCTCCAGCAGCCCGAGCTTGCCTTCTGCCCGCGCCCCTTCGAAGGCACCGGGGCCGTAACCGAACAATTCCGTCTCGGCCATGGACTCGGGCAGGCCGGCGCAGTTGAGCGCCATCAATGGCGACTGCCCACGAGGACTGGCCAGATGGCAGGCCCGCGCCAACAATTCTTTGCCGGTGCCGGTTTCGCCTTCTATCAATAGCGGTGCATCGAGTGGCGCCATGCGCCGCGCTTCGCGCACTACGGCAGCCATGACTTTCGAGCTTTGGAAGATGCTGTCGAAGCCACGCAATTCCTGCTTGCGCACGTTGTAGATGCGCTCGCCCACCCGGTCCGCTCGATGCAACGTCAGCACCGCACCGGCCATGGCTTCGCTGTCGTCATGCTCCGATTGCAGTGGCGCGATGTCGGCCAGGAACACGTCACCCTTGACCTTGACCCGCAGCCCGTTGATCCGCGACTTGTTGGCGCGCACCAGTTCCGGCAAATCGAAATCTTCGGCGTAGCGCGACAGGGGAATCCCCGGCACCTCGTCGACCCGCACCCCGAGCAACTGCGCCGCCGCCCGGTTGGCCGCGACGATGGAACCGCCCATGTCGATCGACAACACCGGAAACTCCAGCGCACCGAGCAGAGCGTTGAGCTCCATGTGCCGACGCTCGCTGGGCATCAGCCCTACACGCTTGACGCCAAACACCCCGGCAATCGCTTCGAACTTCGGACGCAAGGCCTGGAACTGAATGTTGATCAGGTTCGGGCAATGCAGGTAGATGGCGTTGCCATGCTCACCACCCACCTCACCGCGGGCCACGTTGATCCCGTACTCCACCAGCAGATTGAGAATGTCGCGCAGGATGCCGATGCGGTTCTGGCAGTGGACTTTGATACGCATATGAATGGCCTGAAAAAACGGTGAGTAAGGTGCGCAGGGATAATTTCTGCTGAGGCGCTCAGATAGTCGTCAAGATTATGTTACAGGTGGAGAGCTTTTCCCACCCGCCAATCTCAACATTTGCGCACCGACGCTCAATACGTAACGAAAGCTTTACGATTATCGAGGAATTTTCCTACGCTTGACGCCGAGCACCTGCTGCAACAGTGCAATCCTTGGAGTATTTCTAGGTCCATAGCAGTACATAACAAGAACGAAATCCCCTAGCAGGAGAGCAGCATGAAGCAGACGCAATACGTGGCTCGCGAGCCCGATGCGCAAGGTTTTATCGACTACCCCGCCGAAGAACACGCGGTGTGGAACACGCTGATCACTCGCCAACTGAAAGTGATCGAAGGGCGTGCGTGCCAGGAGTACCTGGACGGTATCGAAAAACTCGGTCTGCCCCACGACCGCATTCCTCAACTCGGCGAAATCAACAAGGTCCTCGGTGAAACCACCGGCTGGCAAGTTGCCCGGGTTCCCGCACTGATTCCCTTCCAGACCTTTTTCGAATTGCTGGCCAGCAAGCAGTTTCCGGTGGCGACCTTCATTCGTACCCGCGAAGAACTGGACTACCTGCAAGAGCCGGACATTTTCCACGAGATCTTCGGTCACTGCCCGCTGCTGACCAACCCGTGGTTCGCCGAATTCACCCACACCTACGGCAAACTCGGCCTCAAGGCGTCCAAGGAGGAACGTGTGTACCTGGCGCGCCTGTACTGGATGACCATCGAGTTCGGCCTGGTCGACACTCCGCAAGGCCAACGCATCTACGGCGGCGGCATTCTGTCTTCTCCGAAAGAGACCGTGTATTGCCTGTCGGACGAGCCTGAGCATCAGGCGTTCGATCCGCTGGAATGCATGCGCACGCCCTACCGCATCGATATCTTGCAGCCACTGTACTTCGCGTTGCCAAATCTCAAGCGTCTGTTCGACCTCGCTCACGAAGACATCATGGGCATGGTCAAGCAAGCGATGCAGATGGGTCTGCACACACCGAAATTTCCGCCAAAACCAAAAGCCGCGTGATCCGCCGCTTTTAGAATCAAGTGAGCCTGTCAGAAACCATCGCTTTGGATTAGCGTGGTAGCACTGAGGGCCGATTTCCCAACATTCGATTTCAGGAACACATCATGACCGCATTAACTCAAGCCCATTGCGAAGCCTGCCGCGCCGACGCCCCACAAGTCAGCGACGAAGAACTGCCGATCCTGATCAAGCAGATCCCGGACTGGAACATCGAAGTACGTGACAGCATCATGCAGCTGGAAAAGGTCTTCCTGTTCAAGAACTTCAAGCACGCCCTGGCGTTCACCAACGCCGTCGGTGAAATCTCCGAGGCCGAAGGCCATCACCCGGGCCTGCTGACCGAGTGGGGCAAAGTCACCGTTACCTGGTGGAGCCACTCGATCAAGGGGCTGCACCGCAACGACTTCATCATGGCCGCGCGCACTGACGAAGTGGCGAAGGACGCCGAGGGCCGCAAATAATGCATTTCGACGCCATCGGTCGAGTACCTGGCGACCCGATCCTCGGCCTGATGGAGGCCTACGCGCAGGACCCGAACCCGCGCAAGTTCGATTTGGGTGTGGGCGTCTACAAAGACGCCCAGGGCCTGACGCCGATTCTCCAGTCGGTGAAGCTTGCCGAGCAACGTCTGGTGGACAGTCAGTCCACCAAGACCTACATCGGCGGTCACGGCGAGCCGGCGTTCGGCAAAGCGATCAATGAGCTGGTGCTGGGCGCCGACTCGAAGCTGATCAGCGCACAACGCGCCGGCGCCACCCAGACTCCGGGCGGCACCGGGGCTTTGCGCCTGAGCGCGGACTTTATCGCCCAATGCCTGCCGGGCCGCGGCGTGTGGTTGAGCAACCCGACCTGGCCGATCCACGAAACGATTTTTGCGGCAGCCAAGGTCAAGGTCAGCCACTACCCGTACGTGGGCAGTGACAACCGGCTCGACGTCGATGGCATGCTGGCGGCGCTCAATGAAGCGCCCAAGGGTGACGTGGTCTTGCTGCACGCCTGCTGCCATAACCCGACCGGTTTCGACCTGTCCCAGGATGACTGGCAGAGGGTACTGGAGGTGGTACGCAAGCGCGAACTGCTGCCATTGATCGACTTCGCGTATCAAGGATTCGGCGATGGCCTGGAGCAGGATGCCTGGTCGACCCGGCTGTTCGCCGCCGAGTTGCCGGAACTGCTGATCACCAGCTCTTGCTCGAAGAACTTCGGCCTGTACCGCGACCGCACCGGCGCACTGATTGTCTGCGCGAAAACCGCCGACAAGCTCACCGACATTCGCAGCCAACTGGCCAACATTGCCCGCAACCTGTGGTCGACGCCGCCGGATCACGGGGCGGCCGTGGTCGCGACCATCCTCGCTGATCCGGAGCTGAAAAACCTCTGGGCTGACGAAGTGGAAGCCATGCGCCTGCGTATCGCCCAACTGCGCAGCGGTCTGGTGGAAGCGCTGGAGCCTCACGGTTTGCGCGAGCGCTTCGCGCACATTGGCGTGCAACGCGGGATGTTCTCCTACACCGGCTTGACGCCTGTGCAAGTGAAGAACCTGCGGGACAACCACAGCGTGTATATGGTCAGTTCGGGACGGGCTAACGTCGCAGGTATTGATGCTACGCGTTTGGATTTGCTGGCCGAGGCGATTGCCAAAGTCTGCGAGTAACCCCCCAAACTCAGCAAATCCCCTGTGGGAGCGAGCTTGCTCCCACATTTGTTTTGTGTCGCTCCTCCAGTCATGTCTAGACAACCCCACCCGTCGAAACAAATGGATATAAAAATCCGTTTGTCATTTTCAGTGCTGTATCCTGCCCAAGCTTTTTAAAAGCGCGGATCTACCAGATCTATCAACAGACTTAGCGAGGAGCGCGACTATGCACGAGATTCCTAATCTCCCCTTCCCAAGCCTGCACGAACCTGAGCAGACGACCACGCAGCAAGCCGGAGCCCAACAGCCCGAGCCGAAAGAAGCCACTGACAGCCGCCAGGCTGACAGAGAAGACTGAAACACCCGCCGTACAGACCGTGTGGAAAGCGCTAACATGCGCTTTCCACACTGCCTGAAAGAGCCTTTACCCATGACCGATGAATTCAGCGAAGCGCAGGCCAGCGTCCTGATCGGCACCGCCGAGAAAATGATCGAGATCTGGAATCGCCTCTCTCCCGAGAAACAAACCGCCTTGCTCGCCCGCTTCGGCACCCAGGAAAATGCGCTGGCCGCCCTGGTCACCACGCAGCTGGTCGCTCCCGTCAAACCTGAATGACAGCGCCCGGCAAATAGTTTTACTTTTTCACAACCTGCGACTGTCCACACCGCTATCATAAGCAGCCTATCTATCCTGCTTTACCGTGGACCTTTACCCATGCCTGAAAACCAGCGCCCCCTGGCGGTCACGCTGCAAGTTGTTTCCATCGTCCTGTTTACCTTTATCGGCTACCTGAACATCGGCATTCCCTTGGCCGTATTGCCCGGCTACGTSCACAGCGASCTGGGCTTYGGCGCGGTGATCGCSGGCCTGGTGATCAGCGTGCAATACCTGGCCACCCTGCTCAGCCGSCCCTATGCCGGGAAGATCATCGACAACAAGGGCAGCAAGCTGGCTGTGATGTATGGCCTGGCCGGTTGCGGCTTGAGCGGTGTGTTCATGCTGGTCTCGGCCTGGACCCAGAACCTGCCGGCCTTGAGCCTGTTCAGCCTGTTGATCGGCCGTCTGGTGCTCGGCAGCGCGGAAAGCCTGGTGGGCTCGGGCTCGATTGGCTGGGGCATCGGCCGCGTCGGCGCGGCGAACACGGCCAAAGTCATCTCATGGAACGGTATCGCCAGCTATGGTGCACTGGCTGTCGGCGCGCCCTTGGGGGTGTTGCTCGTCCATCGACTGGGCTTGTGGAGCATGGGCGTGAGCATTGTGTTGCTGGCCGTGCTCGGCCTGCTGCTGGCCTGGCCGAAAACCGCCGCACCAATCGTTGCCGGTGAGCGCCTGCCGTTCATGCATGTGCTCGGGCGGGTCTTCCCCCACGGCTGTGGCCTGGCCTTGGGTTCCATTGGTTTCGGCACCATCGCCACCTTCATCACTCTGTATTACGCCACGCAACACTGGGACAACGCGGTGCTGTGCCTGAGCCTGTTCGGCGCCAGCTTCATCGGCGCGCGCTTGCTGTTCGGCAACCTGATCAACCGTCTCGGTGGCTTTCGCGTGGCGATTGCCTGCCTGTCGGTGGAGACCCTGGGCCTGTTGCTGCTGTGGCTGGCACCCGACGCTCATTGGGCACTGGCGGGCGCGGCGCTGAGCGGGTTCGGTTTTTCGCTGGTGTTTCCGGCGCTGGGCGTGGAAGCGGTCAATCTGGTGCCCGCCTCCAGCCGTGGTGCGGCGGTGGGTGCTTATTCGCTATTCATCGATTTGTCGCTGGGGATCACCGGGCCATTGGCCGGTGCGATTGCGGCGGGATTCGGCTTTGCTTCGATCTTCCTGTTCGCCGCACTCGCCGCGCTCAGCGGTCTTGCGCTCAGCGTCTACCTGTACCGGCAGGCGCCGAAGCAACGCGAAACGCGAGACGTGCGTTAGAAATCGACCTTGCCGCGCCCGGCCTTGATGTTGCCTCGCTTGGATTTGGATTCGAGCCGACGGGTTTTTGAGCCGAGCGTCGGCTTGGTCGGGCGGCGTTTCTTTTCGACCTTGGTGGCACTCTGGATCAGCTCTATCAAACGTTCCAGCGCATCGGCACGGTTCTGCTCCTGCGTCCGGTACTGCTGGGCCTTGATGATCAACACACCGTCGCTGGTGATGCGACTGTCGCGCAGCGCCAGCAGCCGCTCCTTGTAGAACTCGGGCAAGGACGACGCCGGAATGTCGAAGCGCAGGTGCACGGCACTGGAAACCTTGTTGACGTTCTGCCCACCGGCCCCCTGGGCGCGAATGGCCGTCAACTCGATCTCGGCATCCGGCAGGTGCACGTTGTTGGAAATCACCAGCATGGAAAAGCGTCCGTATTCAGAGCGTGCAGGATACCGCGATCAGATCTTCAGCACGCCACAAATCCCTTGTGGGAGCGAGCTTGCTCGCGATAGCGGTGTGTCAGGCAGCGATGATGTCGACTGACACGGCCTAATCGCGAGCAAGCTCGCTCCCACAGGGAAATGTGTACGTGCAGAAACGACAAACCCGGCACTTGGCCGGGTTTGTCGTTTCTGCGCGGAGTTACTCCACTGCGGCCTGCAAGGCACGCTGAGCACTGCGCTTGTTCTTGATGCAGTAGCAGACCCACATGAACACCAGCCACACCGGAATCGCATACACCGATGTCTGAATCCCCGGAATCAACAGCATCACGCCAAGGATGAACACCACGAACGCCAGGCAGACGTAGTTCCCGTATGGGTACCACAAGGCCTTGAACAGCGGCGTCTGTTTGGTCTTGTTCATGTGCTGGCGGAACTTGAAGTGCGAGTAGCTGATCATCGCCCAGTTGATCACCAGGGTGGCCACCACCAGCGACATCAGCAGTTCCAGCGCGTTTTGCGGGATCAGGTAGTTCAGCAGTACCGCGATCAGGGTCACGGCGGCCGAGGCCAGGATCGAACGCACTGGCACGCCACGCTTGTCGATCTTCGCCAGGCCCTTCGGCGCGTCGCCCTGCTCAGCCATGCCCAGCAGCATGCGGCTGTTGCAGTAGGTGCCGCTGTTGTACACCGACAAGGCAGCGGTCAGAACCACGAAGTTGAGGATGTGCGCAGCGGTGTTGCTGCCCAGCATCGAGAACACTTGCACGAACGGGCTGCCGCTGTAGGAGTCACCGGAGGCGTTCAGGGTGGTCAGCAAGCTGTCCCATGGAGTCAACGACAGCAGGATGATCAGGGCACCGATGTAGAAAATCAGGATCCGGTAGATCACCTGGTTGATGGCTTTCGGGATCACGGTTTTCGGCTTGTCGGCTTCAGCTGCGGTGAAACCGAGCATTTCCAGACCACCGAAGGAAAACATGATAAACGCCATGGCCATCACCAGACCGCTGACGCCGTTCGGGAAGAAGCCACCGTGGGACCACAGGTTGCTGACCGCCGCTTGCGGGCCGCCATTGCCGCTGACCAGCAGGTAACTGCCCAGGGCGATCATGCCGACGATCGCCACGACCTTGATGATCGCGAACCAGAACTCGGCCTCGCCGAACACTTTGACGTTGGCCAGGTTGATCGCGTTGATCAGTACGAAGAAGGCAGCTGCAGAGACCCAGGTCGGGATGTCCGGCGCCCAGTAGTGGATGTACTTGCCGACGGCCGTCAGCTCGGACATGCCCACCAGAATGTACAGAATCCAGCAGTTCCAGCCCGACAGGAAGCCAGCAAAGCCGCCCCAGTATTTGTGCGCGAAGTGGCTGAAGGAACCGGCCACTGGATCTTCGACGATCATTTCGCCCAGTTGGCGCATGATCATGAAGGCGATGAAGCCGCAGATGGCATAGCCGAGGATCATCGACGGGCCGGCGGACTTCAGTACCCCGGCCGAGCCGAGGAACAAACCGGTACCGATCGCGCCACCGAGGGCGATCAATTGAATGTGGCGATTTTTCAGGCCGCGTTTCAGCTCGCCTGATTGCGGGTTTTGTCCACTCATGAAAAGGGTCTCACGCAAGGTTTGATGATGTTCAGTAGACGTTGCTGCTCAGGAAAGGCGTTAAGCGGCACCGATCAAACCCCAGCGCAGGCACCAGGAGTTCAGCGTAATTACAACGGTCATGCGTCACCTGTTTGTTTTTATCTGTGACGAAATCGAACCCGACACGCTCGTGACGCGACGGAGTGAACAAGGCGGATAGCCTTGAGGTTTGCGCAGATGCGCAGGAGGTCACAGGTAAAACGCGGCGCATTGTACACCCGTAACCCCCTGCTGCCAGACCCGCTGGACAAGCGTGTCTATGGCCGGGATTGCCTGTGTCCGCCCCGAGGAGCTCGGGCGGCTGCAAAAAATGGGTCAGATCCTTGCGGATCATCGACGGGAAAGGCAGGAAAACCGCCTCTCGCAGAGAGATGGAGATGGTATACGGCGTTCATTGCGCCTCCTTTTTGTTATGCACCTGCACGACAGGCATGGCGCGCATAACACCCTGCATGGCGCGATGAAACAAGCGGGCTAGAGCGTTGAGAGAAGGATGCAAGGTAATGACGCGTAAGAATTTTCTTACAACATTCGAGGAGGGGCGATTTCATGGGGTTAATCTGTTGATTTCGTCATGATTTCTTTACAGCATGTAATTTTGGCTTTCCACTTCGGACATCCCGGTGCGGCGACTGGCTTGCCCGCGAAGGCGGCCTCAAAAACGACACAGACACAAAGCCAGGCCAAAAAAAACGCCAACCCGAAGGTTGGCGTTTTTTTATGAAGCGCTCAGCCGATTATTCCGGCTTGCGACGCCCAAAGCCCGGACGCTGGCCGGAACCGGCCGGTGCGCCACGGCGCTTGCCCGATGGCGTGTCACCATCGACCAGCTTGATCCCCGGACGCTTCGGCGCAGGCTTGGCCGGGCGCTTGGTGTCGGCCGGACGATCGGCTACCGGCGTACCACGACCTTCGCCACGCTCCGTACGGCCGTTGGCCGGACGTGGCGTGCGTGGACCGCGTTCGCCGTCCTGACGCGCAGCAGGCTTGCGCCCTGGACGCTCGCCTTCGATCTGCGGCTCGCGGCTGGCACGTGGCGCGGCAGGTGCGGCGGCTGCGCCAGCGGCCGGACGCAGGGTACGCACGCGCTCGGTCTTGGCCATCGGACGCGAGGATTTGCGCTGCATCCGGTCAAGCTTGTCCTTGCTCTTGGCGTTCATCTGCGGCATCGCGACCGGTGTCAGGCCGACCTCGGCACTCAGAATGTCGACTTCGTACTGGCTCATTTCACGCCAGCGGCCCATCGGCAGGTCGGAGTTGAGGAACACCGGGCCGAAACGCACGCGCTTCAGACGGCTGACCACCAGGCCCTGGGATTCCCACAGGCGACGCACTTCACGGTTACGACCTTCCATCACCACGCAGTGGTACCAGTGGTTGAAACCTTCACCGCCTGGCGCCTGCTTGATGTCGGTGAACTTGGCCGGGCCATCTTCAAGGACAACGCCAGCCTTCAGACGCTCGATCATCTCGTCGTCGACTTCACCGCGTACACGCACGGCGTACTCGCGGTCCATCTCGTAGGACGGGTGCATCAGACGGTTGGCCAGTTCACCGTCAGTGGTGAACATCAGCAGACCGGTGGTGTTGATGTCCAGACGACCGATGTTGATCCAGCGACCCTCTTTAGGGCGCGGCATCTTGTCGAACACGGTCGGACGGCCTTCCGGATCGACACGGGTGCAGATCTCGCCGTCGGGCTTGTTGTACATGATCACGCGGCGCACCGATTCGGCGGCCTCTTCGCGCTTGATCACCTTGCCATCGATGGTGATGGCGTCATGCATGTCGACGCGCTGGCCAAGGGTGGCGTCTTTGCCGTTGACCTTGATGCGGCCGTGGCTGATCCAGGCTTCCACGTCACGGCGCGAGCCGACGCCGATACGGGCGAGGACTTTCTGCAGTTTTTCGCCTGCTGGGCCGATTGGCTGGTCGTCTTGCTGGTCTTTGATACTCATCTGGGCACCTCCCGGTGTGGTCTGAAAACTGGGTACTTGGGCGAAGGGATCGCCGAAGGGTCGCGAATCATACGCGCATGAGGGCGTTTGCGCATCAGAGACTAGCTGATCAATGCAAGGTTATTTGTTTTTCCGCCGGCCGGTGGCGCAGCTGCCCAGCAAACACAGCTCCCTGTGGGAGCGAGCTTGCTCGCGATAGCAATGGATCAGTCACCTTGATGTTGAATGTTCTGCCGTCATCGTCGGATCGCCGCCCGGAGCAAGCTCGCTCCCACAGGGTCCGTGTCAATCTTCAAGTTCGCGGCGTTCCGCTTCGATGGCTTCGGCCAGGGCGCGGGCTTCGGCTTCCTCATCTGACAGTTCGGGCTCGGGCTTCGGCTGTTCGAGGGCGGCAACGGCGGCCAGGAGTTTTTCCCGGGCTTCGGCAACGCCGAGAATGTCGTCTTCTTGCTCTGGTTCAATGTCCGACTGAGGCTCGCCTTCCGGCTCGGGCTGCGCCGCTTCGACTTCTGGTTCGATATCCGACTGTTGCGGATCGAACTCAGGCGACGCCCCATCACGCAGCAAGTCGTCGAAGTCGGTCTTGAGCCCCTCCTCCATGCTGTCCAGTTCCAGCAACAGCGTGTGGAAACTGGTTTCTTCCTTGGGCTCTTCCGGCTCGGCGCTGGCGTCGGCCAACGCTTGCAGACCGGCAGGTACGGGCGCGTCATCGAAATCGAGCACCGGATCCGGTTCCAGCTCGCGCAGTTCCGCCAGCGGCGGCAGGTCGTCGAGGTTTTTCAGGTTGAAGTGATCGAGGAACGCCTTGGTGGTGGCGAACATCGCCGGTTTGCCGGGCACGTCGCGGTAGCCGACGATGCGGATCCACTCGCGCTCCATCAGCGTCTTGACGATGTTGCTGTTGACCGCCACGCCCCGCACGTCTTCGATTTCGCCACGGGTAATCGGCTGGCGATAGGCGATCAGGGCCATGGTTTCCAACATGGCACGGGAGTAACGCTGCGGGCGCTCTTCCCACAGACGCCCGACCCAAGGCGCAAATTTCTCGCGAATTTGCAGGCGATAACCCGAGGCCACTTCCTTCAGTTCAAACGCGCGGCCATCGCAGGACTTGGCCAGAATCGTCAGGGCCTTCTTGAACACCGGCGGCTCCGGGCGCTCGCCTTCTTCGAAGAGTTCGAACAGGCTTTCCAGAGATTGCGGTTTTCCCGAAGCCAACAGAAAGGCTTCGAGCAAGGGTGCCAGATCACGGGGTTCAGTCAGGTTCATGTTTCGACTCGTTATTCGGCTCGCGCTCGCACGTGGATCGCGGCAAATGGCTCATTCTGCACCAGCTCGACCAGGGATTCCTTGACCAATTCAAGGATCGCCATAAAGGTCACCACCACCCCCAGGCGCCCTTCTTCAGCGGTGAACAGCTCGACGAACGGCACGAAACCGCCGCCCTTGAGCCGTTCCAGCACATCGCTCATGCGTTCGCGGGTCGACAGCGCCTCGCGGCTGACCTGATGGCTTTCGAACATGTCGCCACGGCGCAACACCTCGGCCATCGACAGCAGCAACTCGGACAGACGCACGTCTGGTAGCAGCTTGCGCGCCCGGGCCTCTGGGGCGTCAAGCCTGGGCACCACCACATCACGACCGACGCGGCTCAGGCCATCGATGCCTTCGGCGGCAGCCTTGAAGCGTTCATATTCCTGCAAGCGGCGGATCAGTTCGGCGCGCGGGTCTTCCTCTTCGTCTTCAACGGTTTCGGCCCGTGGCAACAACATCCGCGACTTGATTTCGGCCAGCATCGCAGCCATCACCAAGTACTCGGCGGCCAGCTCCAGGCGCACCGACTGCATCAACTCGACGTAGCCCATGTACTGGCGAGTGATTTCCGCCACCGGGATGTCGAGGATGTTGATGTTCTGTTTGCGGATCAGGTACAGCAGCAGGTCGAGGGGCCCTTCGAAGGCTTCGAGGAAGACCTCGAGGGCATCCGGCGGGATGTACAGGTCCAGCGGCATTTCCATGACCGCCTGGCCATAGACCATGGCGAAGGGCAGTTCCTGCTGGGCTCCGGCCTGACTGTCGACGGGTTCTACTGCGGACATCTAGGCCTCGACCATGAACGGCGCAGGGTCGCCGCAACCAACGCGAATGACTTCCGGCTCGCCGTCGGCGAGGCTGATCACGGTGGACGCCTTGATCCCGCCGAAACCGCCGTCGATGATCAGATCAACCTGGTGTTCGAGCAGTTGGCGCATTTCGTGTGGGTCGCTCAACGGATCTTCATCGCCAGGCATGATCAGGGTCACGCTCATCAACGGTTCGCCCAGTTCAGCCAGCAGCGCCAGGGCAATCGGGTGGCTCGGCACACGCAGGCCGATCGTACGTTTCTTCGGGTGCAACAACAGCCGCGGTACTTCGCGGGTGGCGTTGAGAATGAAGGTATACGGTCCCGGCAGATGGGCCTTGAGAATACGGAATGTGCCGGTGTCGATCTTGGCGAACAGGCCCAGTTGCGACAGGTCGCTGCAGATCAGCGCGAAGTTGTGTTTTTCATCCAGCTGTCGCAGGCGCCGAACGCGCTCCACGGCCACCTTGTCGCCGATCTGGCAACCAATGGCGTAGGAAGAGTCCGTGGGATAAATCACCACCCCGCCCTTGCGGATGATCTCGACTGCCTGTTTGATCAGGCGCGCTTGCGGGTTTTCCGGATGAATCTGGAAAAATTGACTCACATTCTCTACCTGTTCAGACGGCGGCAATAACTGGGTCATGTTTGAATCGACACCATAGTGGTGGCAGATCCTCCGGGAGTGGCCGGTATTCACCGATCTCCGACCACCCTCCAGGGCCATGAAAATCACTGCCGGCGCTGACCAGCAGACCGAACTCGCGGGCCAGAATGGCCAGGCTGCCCACTTGCTCGGCAGGCTGGTAACCATTGACCACTTCGATGGCGTGGCCCCCTGCTTGAATATAGTCGGCAATCAGGCGACGACGCTTGCTTCGGGTGAATTCGTAGTGCCAGGGGTGTGCCAGGCTGACCCAGGCTTTGGCTGCGCGCAGGGTTTCGACGGTTTCTTCCAGGGTCGGCCAGTGTTGCTTGACGTCGCCCAGCTTGCCGGCGCCCAGCCATTTGCGGAACGCCTCGGCGCGGTCCTTGACGAAACCCTCACGCACCATCCAGTCGGCGAAATGCGGGCGGGCCGGCGCATTGCCGCTGTCGCCCAGCTCCTGCTGGATCTTGCGGGCGCCCTCCAGCGCCCCCGGCATGCCTTTGAGCGCCAGTTTGCGGCTGATTTCCTCGGAGCGTAGCCAGCGGCCATCATGCAATCTGGCGATGGCCTCGACCAACGGCGCGGCGTTCACGTCAAAACCGTAGCCCAGGACATGAATGGTCGCGCCACCCCAGGTGCAGGACAATTCGACGCCGTTGACCAGTTGCATCCCCAGCGCGGTGGCCGCGTGGCGGGCCTCGTCAAGGCCTTCAAGGGTGTCGTGATCGGTCAGGGCCAGGACTCGCACGCCTTTCTCGAACGCCCGCGCCACCAGAACCGCAGGCGCCAGGGCGCCATCGGAGGCCGTGCTATGGCAGTGCAAATCAACATTCACAGGGCTTTGTAACCTCAAATCAGCTGGCGCTATCGCGCGCCCATATGTTTGTTATTATGCCGCCACATCCTGCTTCTGGCTGCCACTGTGAAACAATTCATCGATTTCATCCCGCTCCTGCTGTTTTTCATCGTCTTCAAGATCGATCCACGGGTCGTCGACATCGCCGGCCATGAGCTCACTGTAGGCGGTATTTACAGCGCCACCGCGATGCTGATCGTCAGTTCCCTGGTGGTCTACGGCACGCTGTTCATCAAGCAGCGCAAGCTGGAGAAGAGCCAGTGGCTGACCCTGATCGCCTGCCTGGTCTTCGGCAGCCTGACCCTGGCGTTCCACAGCGAGACGTTCCTGAAGTGGAAAGCCCCGGTGGTCAACTGGCTGTTCGCCCTGGCGTTCATCGGCAGCCACTTCGTCGGTGACAGCCTGCTGATCAAGCGCATCATGGGCCACGCGCTGACCTTGCCGGAGCCGGTCTGGACGCGCCTGAACATCGCCTGGATCGTCTTCTTCCTGTTTTGCGGTGCCGCCAACCTGTTTGTCGCGTTCACCTTCCAGAGCTACTGGGTCGACTTCAAGGTCTTCGGCAGCCTGGGCATGACTTTGCTGTTCCTGGTCGGTCAGGGCATCTACCTGTCCCGCCATCTGCACGATGCCGATACCACTACGCCAAAAACCGAGGACTGACATGCTTTACGCAATCATTGCCACAGACGTCGCCAACTCCCTGGAAGCCCGCCTGGCCGCACGGCCTGCGCACCTCGATCGCCTGCAAGTGCTCAAGGGCGAAGGTCGCATCGTATTGGCCGGCCCACACCCGGCCGTCGACAGCAATGATCCGGGCGCGGCGGGATTCACTGGCAGCCTGATCGTCGCCGAATTCGATTCCCTGAGCGCCGCCCAGGCCTGGGCCGACGCTGATCCGTACATCGCCGCAGGCGTCTACGCCAACGTTCTGGTCAAGCCGTTCAAGCAAGTCCTGCCGTAACTTTCTTCTCGCAATTGCCCCACGCGATGAACCTTGTCGGTACATCGCGTTCTCAATCGCTCATTATTCTCGCTTGCCGGCCGACAACTTGCCCAATACTCGTATTGGAATCAGGAGTCGCGATGCGCAAGGGTCCGTTGTGTCTGATGTTGGTCACGTTGTCGATCGGGGCGCCTGCCCACGGTGAGGAAAGTGTCGAGGGCGGTAATTCCACGCCGCTTTCCTTGAGCGCCGGCAGCCAGATCACCGAGTTGCAGCAACGCTTGAAAGAAAGCGAACGGCAACGGGAAGATCTGAACAAACAATTGCAAACTGCCGATGGCGAACGCGAAAGCCCGCTGCTGGCCCGGTTGCGCCAGGAGAACC
>NZ_JBFUIC010000003.1:0-102980 GCF_056402075.1 Pseudomonas sp. P4_C3 | reverse complement strand
AAAAGATCGCAGCCTTCGGCAGCTCCTACAGGTTTATCGTGCTGCACACATCGGAGCTTTCCATGACGGCCCACGCCGACCTTTCGCCGACCCTCCAACTCGCCATCGACCTGATCCGCCGTCCGTCCGTGACGCCGATCGACGCCGATTGCCAGAAGCAGATGATGCAGCGCCTGGGCGATGCCGGTTTCACCCTGGAACCGATGCGCATCGAAGATGTGGATAACTTCTGGGCCACCCACGGCCAGGACGACGGTCCGGTGCTGTGCTTCGCCGGCCACACCGACGTGGTCCCGACCGGCCCGGTGGCGGCCTGGCAGATCGAGCCGTTCAACGCGCTGATCGACGAACACGGCATGCTCTGCGGCCGTGGCGCCGCCGACATGAAAGGCAGCCTCGCCGCCATGACCGTCGCCTCCGAGCGCTTTGTCGCCGACTACCCGAATCACAAAGGCAAAGTCGCCTTTCTGATCACCAGCGACGAAGAAGGCCCGGCGCACCACGGCACCAAGGCCGTGGTCGAACGCCTCGCCGCACGCAAGGAGCGTCTGGACTGGTGCATCGTCGGCGAACCGTCGAGCACCACCCTGGTGGGTGACGTGGTCAAGAACGGCCGTCGCGGCTCCCTCGGCGCCAAGCTGACCGTGCGCGGTGTGCAGGGCCATGTGGCCTACCCGCACCTGGCCAAGAACCCGATCCACCTCGCTGCCCCGGCCCTGGCCGAACTGGCAGCCGAGCACTGGGACCACGGCAACGATTTCTTCCCGCCGACCAGTTTCCAGATCTCCAACGTCAACTCCGGTACCGGTGCGACCAACGTGATCCCGGGTGACCTGGTGGCGGTGTTCAACTTCCGTTTCTCCACCGAATC
This sequence comes from Pseudomonas sp. P4_C3, assembly GCF_056402075.1. Classification (NCBI taxonomy): domain Bacteria; kingdom Pseudomonadati; phylum Pseudomonadota; class Gammaproteobacteria; order Pseudomonadales; family Pseudomonadaceae; genus Pseudomonas; species Pseudomonas sp. P4_C3. The sequence goes on along the minus strand of NZ_JBFUIC010000003.1, from coordinate 102,109 downwards.
GACGGTCGAAGGCCTGCAAAAGCGCGTCGCCGACATTCTCGACAAACATGGCCTGGACTGGCACATCGACTGGGCGCTGTCCGGCCTGCCGTTCCTCACCGAACCGGGCGCGCTGCTGGACGCGGTGTCGGCGAGCATCAAGGACATCACCGGTCGTGAAACCAAGGCGTCCACCAGCGGTGGGACCTCCGACGGGCGCTTCATCGCGACCATGGGCACCCAAGTGGTTGAGCTGGGCCCGGTCAACGCGACCATCCACCAGGTCAACGAGCGTGTGCTGGCAGCGGATCTCGACGTACTGACCGAAATCTACTACCAGACCCTGATCAAGTTGCTCGCCTGATGCTTGCGTGCCCGATCTGCAGTGAGCCGCTGAATGCGGTGGACAATGGCGTGGTCTGCCCCGCCGGACATCGTTTCGACCGCGCGCGCCAGGGTTACTTGAACCTGTTGCCGGTGCAGCACAAAAACAGCCGCGACCCTGGGGATAACCAGGCGATGGTCGAAGCCCGCCGCGACTTTCTGAATGCCGGGCACTACGCCCCGGTAGCCAAGCGTCTGGCGGAGCTGGCGGCAGGTGTAGCGCCACAGCACTGGCTGGACATCGGATGTGGCGAGGGTTACTACACCGCGCAAATCGCCAAGGCACTGCCAGATGCCGAAGGGTATGCCCTGGACATCTCCCGCGAAGCGGTCAAACGCGCCTGCAAACGCAACCCGAAGCTCACCTGGTTGATCGCCAGTATGGCCCGGGTGCCGTTGGCTTCCGGCAGTTGCCAGTTCCTGGCCAGTGTCTTCAGCCCGCTGGATTGGGAAGAAGCCAAGCGCCTGCTCAGTGTTGGCGGTGGCCTGATGAAAGTCGGGCCAACCAGCGGCCACCTGATGGAACTGCGTGAGCGGCTGTACGACGAAGTCCGTGAATACACTGACGACAAGCACCTGGCCCTGGTACCGGATGGCATGGTGCTGACCCACAGTGAAACCCTGGAATTCAAGCTGACGCTGGAAAGCGGTCAGGACCGGGCGAACCTGTTGGCGATGACGCCCCACGGCTGGCGCGCCAGTGCCGAGCGCCGTGCTGCTGTTATCGAGCAGGCCGAGCCGTTCGAGGTCACCGTGTCGATGCGCTACGATTATTTTGTTCTTCAATAACTTAAATTTTTGGTCTCGGGCAACGGCTCAAGACCGGCTAAATCCGCGAATGGATTTTTCAGACCCGCAGTGAGGACATCCATGCGCCAACCCGATATCGAGATTTACCTGAAAGACGCCGACGTCGACCACAAAGCCATTTCCGCCTGGCTCGGTGCGGCATTGGGTCCGTGCACCGATTGGGTCCAGAAGGGCCAGACCTACAAGTGCAAGGCCGGCAACGTGCCAGTGACCTGGCTGCCAAAAGCCGTCGGCAAATGGAACAGCCTGTACCTGGAAAGCGACCAGACCCCGTGGGACGACGACATCGCCTGCGCCCGCGCTGCGTTTGCCGCGCTGAACGTGGAAGTGCGTTGCGCACCGGGTAGCTGGATCGAGGAGGAAGGTGAGGAGACGGCGGATCGCTGGATTCGCATCAGCGCCGATGGTGAAGAAGAGATCACCTGGAAAACTGCTTAAAACCTGAACACCGAACCTGTGGGAGCGAGCTTGCTCGCGATAGCGGACTGACATTCAACATCTATGTTGGCTGAAAGGACGTCATCGCGAGCAAGCTCGCTCCCACAGTGTTTTTGGGTGTTCTGAAGATTCTGGTTACAGACCTACAACATCCTCAGCCTGCAACCCCTTCTGCCCTTCCACCACCGCATACTCGACCTGCTGGCCTTCGGTCAGGGAACGGTGCCCTTCGCCACGAATCGCGCGGTAGTGCACGAACACGTCCACCCCGTCCTCGCGCTGAATGAAGCCGTAGCCCTTGGCGTCGTTGAACCACTTCACGTTGCCGGTTTCGCGTGTTGCCATTTGTTCATACTCCCTTTTTATTATTGATCGGGCTTTTCGCAGGAAAGCCTCGGGAACGTCAGCCTGCGCATACCGGTCCCATGAGGGCAACGGCGACAGAGCGCCGAGTATATGACAGACGTTAAAACTCTCAACAAGAGTTTACTTACCCGCTTTTTTGCCGATTTTCGATGAATCCGGCACACTATCGCCCTCCCAAGCAAACGCTCGGTTTTATTCACTCACGCAGAAGCCGTATGACCCGCTCCCCGTTTCGCCGTCTTGTGTTTGGCACCTTGCGCCGACTGTTGTACCTCTGGGTTCGCTCGGAGACGATCAACCAGTCGTCGTTCACCCTCAACCTCGACCGCAGTCGTCCGGTGTTCTACGTCCTGCAAAACCCTTCGCTGACCGACCTCGCCGTGGTCGACACCGAATGCAGCAAGGCCGGCCTGCCACGCCCGGTGCTGCCGGTATCGGTGGGCAACCTGCTGGAACCCGCCGCGTTCTTCTACCTGACGCCGGACCCGGACTGGCTCGGCCGCCAGGACAAGCGCGGTGCGCCGCCGACCCTGACCCGCCTGGTCAGCGCCCTGAGCCAGAACGCCGCCGAAGATGCGCAGATCATTCCGGTCAGCGTGTTCTGGGGCCAGTCGCCGGACAGCGAAAACAGCCCATGGAAACTTCTGTTCGCCGATAGCTGGGCGGTCACCGGGCGCTTGCGCCGATTGCTGAGCGTCATCGTGCTGGGACGCAAGACCCGCGTGCAGTTCTCCGCGCCGATCCACCTGCGCGAACTGATCGAGCACGACAAGGGCCATGAACGCACCGTGCGCATGGCCCAGCGGATCCTGCGGGTACACTTCCGCAACCTGAAGGCGGCGGTGATCGGCCCGGACATTTCCCACCGCCGCAACCTGGTCAAAGGCCTGCTGAACCAGCCGCAGGTCAAACAAGCGATCCTCGACGAAGCCGAACGCGAGAACATTTCACCGGAGAAGGCCAAAGCTCAAGCGCTACGCTACGGCAACGAAATCGCCTCGGACTACACCTACACTGCGATCCGTTTTATGGAAGTGGTGCTGAGCTGGTTCTGGAACAAGATCTACGACGGTATCAAGGTCAATCACATCGAAGGCGTGCAGAAGGTCGCCCAGGGTCACGAAGTGATCTACGTGCCGTGCCACCGCAGCCACATCGACTATCTGCTGCTGTCATACCTGCTGTTCCGCAACGGCCTGACCCCGCCGCACATTGCCGCCGGCATCAACCTGAACATGCCGGTGATCGGCGGCCTGCTACGTCGCGGCGGTGCGTTCTTCATGCGCCGCACGTTCAAGGGCAACCCGCTGTACACCTCGGTGTTCAACGAATACCTGCACACCCTGTTCACCAAGGGCTTCCCGGTGGAGTACTTCGTCGAGGGCGGCCGTTCGCGCACCGGGCGCATGCTGCAACCCAAGACAGGGATGCTGGCGATCACCCTGCGCAGCTTCTTGCGCTCGTCGCGCATGCCCATCGTCTTCGTGCCGGTATACATCGGCTACGAGCGCGTGCTGGAAGGTCGAACCTATCTTGGCGAGTTGCGCGGTGCGGCCAAGAAGAAAGAGTCGATCTTCGATATTTTCAAAGTCATCGGCGCGCTCAAACAGCGCTTCGGCCAGGTGGCGGTGAACTTCGGCGAGCCGATCAAGCTGGCGCAATTCCTCGACGGCGAGCAGCCGGACTGGCGCCAACAAGAACTCGGCCCGCAGTTCAGACCCGCCTGGCTCAACGAAACCACCAACCGCCTCGGTGAGAAAGTCGCCCGGCATTTGAACGAAGCGGCGGCGATCAACCCGGTCAACCTGGTGGCACTGGCGTTGCTGTCCACCAGCCGCCTGGCCCTGGACGACCGGGCCATGGCGCGGGTGCTCGACCTGTACCTGGCGCTGCTGCGCAAGGTCCCCTATTCGCCGCACACCACCTTGCCAGAAGGCGATGGCCGGGCGCTGATCGAGCACGTGAAGGACATGGACCTGCTCTCGGAGCAGAGCGATGCGTTGGGCAAAATCCTGTATCTGGATGAGCAGAACGCCGTCCTGATGACCTACTACCGCAACAACGTGCTGCACATCTTCGCCCTGCCGGCACTGCTGGCGAGCTTCTTCCAGAGCGCCTCGCGCATGAGCCGCGAACAGATCCTGCGCTACACCCGTGCGCTGTACCCGTACCTGCAAGCGGAGCTGTTCATTCGCTGGTCGCTGGACGAACTGGATGAGGTGATCGATCAATGGCTGGAAGCCTTCGTCGAACAAGGCCTGCTGCGCTTCGAGAACGATGTGTACCTGCGCCCGGCGCCAAGCTCGCGGCATTTCGTACTGCTCACGCTGCTGTCGAAAAGCATCGCCCAGACCCTGCAACGCTTCTACATGACCGTCTCCCTGCTGCTCAACAGTGGCCAGAACAGCATCAGCGCCGAAGAACTGGAAGACCTGTGCACGGTCATGGCCCAGCGCCTGTCGATCCTGCATGGCCTGAACGCCCCGGAATTCTTCGACAAGAGCCTGTTCCGCCACTTCATCCAGACCATGCTCGACCTCGACGTGCTCAAGCGCGACGAGGCCGGCAAGTTGAGTTATCACGAACTGCTTGGCGAACTGGCCGAAGGCGCGGCCAAACGGGTGTTGCCGGCGGAGATTCGCTTGTCGATTCGGCAGGTGGCGTTGCATCGTAGTGAAGATGCGGCGGAGTTGGTAACACCGCTCTGATTTCATCGGATCACTGCACGCAGGTTAATGGCTGACGCAAGGACGCTTCTGACTCATGCCACGCCCTCTTCGCCCCTGCTTGCAGGAATTCCCCTACATAGAAATCGCTGCCTCGAACCTATGCTGGGCGCTCGTCAATACCGACGATCAATCGATAAGGAAATCAATATGAGCAACGAATCCGTAAAGACCATTGGTGGCAAAGTACATTATCTCGAAAAGATTGGACTGCTGCCCAACTCAACGCTTCATGTCCGCCTGCTGGATGTCAGCCTGCAAGATGTCGCCGCGAAGGAACTGACCGTACAGATCACTCCCAATGCAGAAAATGTCGGGCTGAACTTCAACCTGACGTACAAGCTTGCCGATGTCCTGCCCGACCATACCTATGCAATCAGCGCGARCATCACCCACGAAGACCGTCTGATCTTCACCACCACTCAACAACACCGGGTGGAATTGGGTGTCGATTATGTGAAGGGGCAGGAAGTGCTGGTCAGCCGCGTCTGAGAACGCCCCGAGGCAAGTTGGGCGAAATCCCTGGCACCATATTGCAAAATGTTACCGGGGCTATCGCCGGCAAAATCCGCTAAATTGTCGTTGGCGCCGGTTTTCTTCAGGCGCCACGACAAGGATCCGCTTCATGAAAAAACTCTCTCTCCTCGGGCTTACGGTTTTGCTCGGCGCCTGCCAATCCATGCAATCTGCCCCGAAAGCCAGCCTCGACGGCGAAGTCTTTTACCTGCAACGCAGCGCCCTGCCGCCCACCGCCACCCTGAGCGTAAGCTTGCAGGACGTGTCCCTGGCCGACGCACCGGCCACTGTCCTCGACGAACAGAAAGGTCAAGTCAAAGGCCAGGTGCCACTGCCGTTTCATCTGAGTTACGATCCGGCGCAGGTCAAACCAGGCCATCGCTACTCGGTCAGCGCGCGCATCGAAGTCGACGGCAAGCTGATGTTCATCACCACCGAAAACCATGCCGTGCAGCTTGATGGCAAAGACCCGCAACCGCTGAAAATCCGCGTCGACGCTGTTCGCTAATTCTCATTTTTGAACAAGGAAGCTGCCATGCTCCACCCTACCCTCCGCTTTGCCGGCCTGTGCGCAGGCTTGATGATCTCCGCCAGCGCCCTGGCGCTGTCCCTCAGCGACCTGTCGCAAAAAGACGCCACCGGCGGGCTCAAGGACGCACTGACCCAAGGTGCTCAACTGGCCGTAAAACAGCTCGGCACCCCGGGCGGCTTCAGCAACAACCCGGACGTGAAAATCGAACTGCCGGGCAAACTGGGCAAGGTCGCCAGCAAAATGAAACAGTTCGGCATGGGCGATCAGGTCGATGAGCTGGAAGCCAGCATGAACAAGGCAGCCGAAACTGCCGTCACCCAGGCCCAGCCAATCCTTGTCGATGCCGTGAAAAAAATGACCGTTGAAGACGCCAAAGGCATCCTCAGCGGCGGCAACGACTCGGCCACCCAATACCTGAACAAGACCAGCCGCGAACAGATCCGCGCCAAGTTCTTGCCCATCGTCAAGCAAGCCACCGACAAGGTTGGCCTGGCCCAACAGTACAACTCATTTGCCGGGCAAGCGGCGACCATGGGCGTAGTGGATGCGAAAAACGCCAACGTCGAAAACTACGTCACCGAGCAGGCCTTGAATGGCTTGTTCGAAATGATCGGCAAACAGGAAGAAACCATCCGCCAGAACCCGGCGGCTGCGGCGACCAGTTTGGCGAAGAAGGTGTTTGGTACGCTCTGAGCCGCGACACAAAACCTGTGGGAGCAGGCTTGCTCCCACAAAGGTTCAGGCCGCTGATACGGGTCTTAGAAAGAACACCCACTCCCGCCCAATCTTGCGTTTCTCGAACAACTTCAACGCGACCAGCCCATTTAGCGTGGCTGACGCCGTGTTGTAGGAACAACCCAGATTCTCCTTCACATTGACCGCCGTGAACTCCTTGGCCATTCCGCTCCTGGCCACTTGAAACAACGCCCGCTGTTTCTCGGTGAGCTGGTCGAGAAAACCACTTTCACGCAACCAGCAATCAAATTACTGCGCATCGTCCAGATTTTTCCGATACACCCCGGTAAAACTGCCTACAGCCCGCAACACCACCGAACACTGGAAATCGATGAAGTACGTCAGATCCAGGTCATCCGCCTCGGTATTCAAATACGACCACCCGTACTTCAATGGCGCATTGCGCAACAAAACACTGATGGCGATGTAGCGAAACGCCGAGAAGTCATTTTTGAACATGAACCAGTAAAACAACGCGCGCGCTACCCGACCGTTGCCGTCGCGAAAAGGATGCTCGTAACCCAAGACAAAATGCAGCGCGATGGCTTTGATCAATGGATGAAGGTAGTCCGCTTGATGAGGGTTGTTGTGAGGTTGGTTGATCCACTTGGCCAGCACCTGAAAACGTGACACGAGCCCTGTTGCAGGCGGTGGCGAATGCACGGTGTTGCCCTGGCCATCCTGGACTACGACGTCATCGTTGGTCCTGAATGCTCCAGGCGAGTACCGCGAATCGTCGATACCCTCGACGCCAACTCGATGCATGGCTGCAATCAGCTCAACGCTCAGTGGCTCGTAACGCTGCTCCCAGGCGAAGTTCATCATCTTGAAGTTACCGATGACCATTCGCTCATCCGGCGTGCGCGGCGAGCGATGACGCTTAAGCATGTCCTTGGCCACCCGCGTCGTGGTGGCCGCACCTTCGAGCTGGCTGCTGCTGATGGCCTCGTCTTCGATCAGATCATTGAGCAAATAGCTGAAATGAGCGCGCTCGCCAATCTGGCCGGTCATGTATTCCAGCACTGCGGTTGTCGCCTGACGATCCACTACGGAAATGGCTTTTTGCGCCTGCGGCGTCAGCATGAATTTCAGCCAGCACGCTGGTTCACCCAATGGCAAAAGGCTCGAATACTGTGCAGTCCGCGCTTTCTTGACCAAGGCCCAGCACAGGTTTGAATCCAGCCCAGGGGCCCAGCGGTAGCGCAATGAATCGAATGGCAGGTAACGCCCCTGATCGTCCAGGGGCTTGAGCAAGGCGAGGTATTGCGAAAGGCGTTCCTTGTGGGGTGATCGCAACAGCCGATCAAACACCGGATCGGACCGCCCTCTCAATGTGGGTGGATTTTTCATGGCGCTGTCTCAAACATGCGTGAAACCGGGCTCTGAGTACAACACCTGAGCTTTTTAGCCTCAATATCAGACGGGTCCGAGATCAATGTAGGAACAATGAATGCCCGCTGGCCGGTACAGGCTCAGCGGGCTTTTTCCTTTTGCTATTGCTGCGGATCCAGCTGATCGAGGACGCGATTCACTGATAGCTGCGCCAGGACAATCATCTGCTGAATACCGAGCACCAGATTGCAGGTTGGGCCGGTCAGGATGGACGACAGTTCGGTTGCCATTACATTGGCTGAGGCAAGGGTTTCGTAGGCGTGGACAAGGAGGGTTTCGGAATTGACGCCTGGGCGGATGGTGAAAATTGGGCAGGGGCGGTATGAAGTTCTCGTTTGCTTTTCGGATTCGGAGGCAGAGTATTCAGGACTGTCTTTGATCATTTTGCGAAGCTCCCAAAGTAGGCGCCTAACGACTATTCGCGGGCTTGCAGTCCCGGCCGCTGAATTGGCAGCGACGGGAAAAGGCTAGAGATCGTGCTTCCGACGGGCAAGCTGAAAGTCTTGTGGGAATGGTCTGAATGTTTGATTGGGCGATAAACACTTTTGACTGATAAGCCGTCATCGCGAGCAGGCTCGCTCCTACAATTGGATCGGGTACATCTGTGAGRGATTGGTCGGCTGGCAGGCCGCCWTCGCWGGCAAGCCAGCTCCCACAATTTGACCGAGTACATTCGGTAGAAACAGGTCGGCTGTCAGGCCGCCTTCGCAGGCAAGCCAGCTCCCACAATTTGACCGAGTACATTCGGTAGAAAAAGGTCGGCTATCAGGCCGCCTTCGCGAGCAGGCTCGCTCCCACAGTTTGAAATGCGTACGAAAGAAATAAACAGGTCGGCCGGTAGGCCGCCTCGGCTGCTTTTGATCTGCCCGCCCCCTCGGAAGGCTGAGTGGAGGTGTTCATCCGGGGACTGGCGCGCAGCGCCGTTCGACGCAGTCGAACTCATTGCATGTAGGTCGAAGCGAAGCCGACCGGAGGGCAATGCCCCCGGATGAATGCCGGAGCGAAGGAACCCCGAGCCTAAGCGAGGGGCTGGACGTTCGGGGCGAGCGCTTTTTTTGCTTACTTTTTTTGAGGCGCTTGTTAAAAAAAGTGAGTCGCCGTAAGGGCGAAACCATAAGTGGCCGTTACCGCAGAAACGGATATGTACTCAATCACCCAAGAATCTGGTCGGCCCGAAGGCCGCCAAGGTCAGACCCTCAAACCGACTCTTTGCGAACCCGAAACCAAGCGGCATAAAGGGCAGGCAAAAACAAAAGCGTCAACGCAGTGGCAACGATCAACCCCCCCATGATCGCCACCGCCATCGGCCCGAAAAACACACTGCGCGACAAAGGAATCATCGCCAGCACCGCCGCCAGCGCCGTCAACACAATCGGCCGGAACCGCCGCACCGTCGCCTCGATGATCGCCTGCCAAGGCTTGAGCCCGGCGGCGATATCCTGCTCGATCTGATCCACCAGAATCACCGAGTTACGCATGATCATCCCGGACAACGCGATGGTCCCCAGCATAGCCACGAAACCAAACGGCTGGCGGAACACCAGCAAGAACAGCGTGACACCAATTAGCCCCAGCGGTGCCGTCAGAAACACCATCGCCGTACGCGAGAAACTTCGCAGTTGCAGCATCAGCAAGGTCAACACCACCACGATGAATAACGGCACGCCGGCTTTCACCGAATTCTGTCCGCGCGCGGAGTCCTCCACCGTGCCGCCGACATCCAGCAAGTAGCCGTCGGGCAGTTCGGCGCGGATCGGATCGAGGGTCGGCATGATCTGCTGCACCAGCGTCGCCGGTTGCTCCTTGTCATAGATGTCGGCGCGAACCGTCACGTTGGGCAGGCGATTGCGGTGCCAGATGATGCCCTCTTCGAAGCCGTACTCCAAGGTCGCGATCTGCGACAGCGCGACGCTGCGACCGTTATCGGTCGGTACCGCCAGGCTCGGCAGCAACGACAGTTCGGTGCGCTCATGCAAGGTGCCGCGCAGCAGGATCTCGATCAACTCGTTGTCTTCGCGGTACTGGCTGACGCTGGAACCGGTCAGGGAGCTTTGCAGGAACCTCGACAGGTTCGCCGTGCTCACGCCCAGCGCCCGCGCGCGGTCCTGATCGATGTTCAGGTACACCACCTTGCTCGGTTCTTCCCAGTCCAGGTGGACGTTGACCACATGCGGGTTCTCGCGCACCTTGGCCGCGACTTTGCGCGCCAGCGCCCGCACCTCCTCGATGTGCTCCCCGGTCACGCGGAACTGCACCGGGTAACCAACCGGCGGACCGTTTTCCAGACGCGTGACCCGCGAGCGCAAGGCCGGGAATTGTTCATTGAGCGTGGCGATCAACCAGATGCGCAGGGCCTCGCGTTCCTCGATGTTTTTTGCCAGGACGACAAACTGGGCGAAGCTCGCCGCCGGCAGTTGCTGATCCAGCGGCAGGTAAAAACGCGGCGAACCGGTACCGACGTAGGCCACGTAATTGTCGATCCCCGCCTTGTCCTTGAGCAGCGCCTCGAGGCGTTTGACCTCGTCGGCGGTATTGCTCAGCGAAGCGCCTTCGGCCAGTTTCAGGTCGACCATCAACTCCAGGCGACCCGATGCCGGGAAGAACTGCTGCGGCACAAACTTGAACAGCACGATGGAGGCGATGAACAACAGCACGGTCGCCAGGATCACGGTTTTGCGCCAGCGTACGCACCACTCCACCAGACGCCGGACGCGCTGATAAAACGGTGTGCCATACGGATCGGGCTGACCGGTACCGTGTTTGGCGGCGTGAATCTTCGCCAGGTCCGGCAGGAGTTTTTCCCCCAGATACGGCACGAAAACCACGGCGGCCACCCACGACGCCAACAGCGCGATGGTGACCACCTCGAAGATCGAACGGGTGTATTCGCCCGTGCCCGATTGCGCCGTGGCGATCGGCAGGAAACCGGCCGCAGTGATCAGCGTACCGGTGAGCATCGGGAACGCGGTACTGGTCCAGGCATAACTCGCTGCTTTGACCCGGTCGAAACCCTGCTCCATTTTGATCGCCATCATTTCCACGGCGATGATCGCGTCGTCCACCAGCAAACCCAGGGCCAGCACCAGCGCGCCAAGGGAGATCTTGTGCAAGCCGATGCCCAGGTAATACATGCACGCGAACGTCATCGCCAGCACCAGCGGAATCGCCAGGGCCACCACCATGCCGGTGCGCACACCCAGGGAGAAGAAGCTCACCAGCAACACAATGGCCAGCGCCTCGACCAGTACTTGCACGAACTCGCCGACACCGGTTTTCACCGCGGCCGGTTGGTCGGAGACTTTGCGCAACTCCATACCGGCCGGGAGGTTTTTCTGGATGCGGGCGAACTCGACTTCCAGCGCCTTGCCCAGCACCAGAATGTCACCGCCATCCTTCATCGCCACCGCCAGGCCAATGGCGTCTTGCGCCATGAAGCGCATGCGCGGTGCCGGTGGATCATTGAAACCACGGCGCACGTCGGCCACGTCGGAGATGCGGAAGGTGCGATCACCGACGCGGATCGGGAAGTTCTTGATCTCGTCGACCGTCTGAAAATTCCCCGTCACCCGTAGCTGCAAGCGCTCGCTGCTGGTTTCGAAGAAACCCGCCGTGGACATCGCGTTCTGTTCTTCAAGGGCCTGCTGGACGGCCGCCAGCGGCAAGCCGAGGGTGGCGAGCTTGACGTTGGAGAGTTCGATCCAGACTTTCTCGTCCTGCAACCCCAGCAGTTCGACCTTGCCCACATCCTTGACCCGCTGCAGCTGGATCTGGATGCGGTCGGCATAATCCTTGAGCACGGCGTAGTCGAACCCCGCGCCGGTCAGGGCGTAGATATTGCCGAAAGTGGTGCCGAATTCATCGTTGAAGAACGGCCCCTGAATCCCCGGCGGCAGGGTATGACGGATGTCGCTGATCTTCTTGCGCACCTGATACCAGAGGTCCGGGATCTCCACCGAATGCATGGAGTCGCGAGCGATGAAGGTGACTTGTGATTCGCCTGGACGGGAGAACGACACGATGCGCTCGTACTCGCCGGTTTCCATCAGTTTCTTTTCGATGCGTTCGGTGACCTGGCGCGAGACTTCCTCGGCGGTCGCTCCCGGCCAGTTGGTGCGAATCACCATGGCCTTGAAGGTGAACGGCGGGTCCTCGCTCTGGCCGAGCTTGGTGTAGGAAAGTGCGCCGACAATGGCCAGCAACAGCATCAGGAACAGGACGATCTGGCGATTACGCAGCGCCCACTCGGAAACGTTGAAGCGCATCGGGGCTTACTCCTTGTCCGCCAGATTGACCACGCGATTGGAGCGATCCACCGGGCGCACCTGCTGCCCTTCGAGAAGCACATGGACACCGGCGGCCACCACCCAGTCGCTGGCGTTGAGCCCTTCAAGCACCGGTACGGTTTTCTCGCCAAAGGCACCGATTCGCACCGGGGTTCTCTTCAAGGTGTTGTTGGCACTGACGACCCAGACATAGGTCACGCCGTTTTCTGCAGTCAGCGCAGACAGCGGAACGGACAGAGGGACCACGTCGGCGGCCTGCACGAACACCCGGGCGCTCTGCCCCAGTTCCACCGGAACCTTGCCGGATGCGAAGGCGATGCGCGCCGCGAACGTGCGGGACTTTGGATCGGCCGCTGGGGACAGCTCACGGATACGCCCTTCGAAACGCTGGTCGGGCTGGGTCCAGAGCTCTACCGAGACCGGTTCACCGACCTTGAAGCGGCCGAAGTTCTGCTCCGGCAGGCTGATCAACACTTCGCGCTCACCATCGGTCGCCAGTGTGAACACCGTTTGCCCGGCGGCCACGACTTGCCCGACCTCCACCAGACGCTTGGCCACGACGCCGTCCTGCGGCGCACGCAACACGGCGTAGCTGGCCTGGTTATTGGAAACGTTGAATTTGGCTTTGATTTGCTTGAGGCGCGCTTCGCCGGAGCGGTAGAGGTTTTCGGCGTTGTCGTACTGCGAGCGGCTGACCAGTTGGCGTTCCATCAGGGTCTTGTAGCGATCACGCTCGGAACGCACCAGGTTCAGATTGGCTTCAGCGGCGGCGACCTGGGCCCGGGTGGCCTCCAGTTGCAGGCGCACGTCCTGAGGGTCGAGCTCCGCCAAGGGTTGATCGGCCTTGACCCGCTGCCCCTCCTCGACCAGTCGTCGGCTGACTTTACCGCCGATACGGAACGCCAAGTCCGGCTCATACCGCGCGCGAACTTCACCGGGATAGCTTTCCATGGCCTGCGCCGAAGGCTCTGGCTGGACCACCATGGCCGGGCGCACGCTGACTGGCGGTGCCTCTTCGTGACCACACGCAGACAATAAAAAAGCCAGGGTGACTGGCAACGCGAGGGACAAGGCATAGCGGAACATGGTGAAGGACCTTTCGCTAATGGTGCTTTGAATAATTATACTGAGCAGTATGTTATTAATAGCAAACTCACCAGTCCAGTAATAAAAACGAATATGCCAAACAATCTTTCAGCACCCAATGGCCCAGGCAGACCCAAGGATTTGGTCAAGCGCCAGGCAATTCTCGATGCGGCCAAAGCGCTGTTTCTGAGTAAGGGTTATGCCAATACCAGCATGGATGCCGTCGCAGCCGAGGCCGGTGTGTCGAAGCTGACGGTCTATAGCCACTTCAACGACAAGGAGACGCTGTTCTCCGCCGCCGTGATGGCCAAGTGCGAGGAGCAGTTGCCACCACTGTTCTTCGAATTACCGGAAGGTGTGGCGGTGGAAACCGTGCTGCTGAACATCGCGCGCGGTTTTCATCAACTGATCAACAGTGATGAATCAGTGAACCTGCACCGCTTGATGATGACCCTGGGCAGCCAGGACCCAAAGCTGTCGCAGATATTCTTCGAAGCCGGGCCGGAGCGCATGCTGCATGGCATGGAACGCCTGCTGAGCAAGATCGATGAAAGTGGCGTGCTGACCATCGACAAACCGCACAATGCGGCCGAACACTTCTTCTGCCTGCTCAAGGGCGCGGGGAATTTCCGTTTGCTGTATGGCTGCGGCGAGCCTCTGGTTGGCGAGGCGGCGGAGAGCCATGTGCGGGAGGTGGTGGGGTTGTTTATGCGGGCTTATCGGCCTGAGTGAGCCTGATGGATTGTTGGTAACCGGGCTGACGCCATCGCGAGCAGGCTCGCTCCTACACTGGCTCTATGCAACACCGCAGATCCCTGTAGGAGCGAGCCTGCTCGCGATGGGAGCAACTCGGTCTACGGCTTGAGCGCCTTCTTCGGATAGATGTCATACCGACTGGACTTGCCATCCAGCGCGTGGCTTGGCTTCGGCCCGTCGATGCACGGCGCCTTGCGCGGGCGCTTGACCACCACCCGGTGGCTGGCCAGGGCCAAGGCGGCTTCGAGCAATGCCGGCGCATCCGGGTCATCACCCACCAGCGGCCGGAACAGGCGCATTTCCTTCTTCACCAGCGCAGTTTTCTCACGATGCGGGAACATCGGGTCGAGATAGATCACCTGCGGCGGCTCGCCTTCCCAGTTGCGCATCACTTCGATCGAGTTGCCCTTGAGCAAGCGCATGCGCGCCACGATCGGCGCCACGTCGAAATCTTCCGCGCCACGGGCCAGACCGTCTTCCAGCAAGGCACCAATCAGCGGTTGACGCTCGATCAGGCTCATCTCGCAACCGAGGCTGGCCAGCACGAACGCGTCCTTGCCCAGCCCCGCCGTGGCATCCAGCACCCGCGGACGCACGCCTTGAGCGATGCCAACAGCCTTGGCGATCATCTGCCCGCTGCCGCCGCCGTACAACCGACGATGGGCCGCACCGCCTTCGACGAAGTCCACCCGCACCGGCCCCGGCGCATCCGGCCCCAGCTGTTGCAACTGCAAACCCTGGTCGCCCACCTGCAAGGCAAATTCGCCGTCCGCCACTTGCATCGGCAGGCCCAGGCGCTCGGCCCATTGCTCGGCTTGTGGCTGGAAAGCCGCGTCGAGGGCCTGGACATGGATGCGGCAGGCCGCAGGTTGATCAATCATCGGAAAACACGCTCAAAAAATTAATGATCGGCAAAAACGGCCGATAACAAAACTATCGAGCATTTTGCCAGAGCTGAGCGTCGACCGAGAGAAATGTCAGACATTCAACCCACAATCACAGGTTTTATCTCGCCCTACGGCGATTACAATCTGCGAAACACCCAGGCACTGAGCGGCGTCAGCCACATTTGGCAGGATTTCTTTGCCCGGGCGCTGGCTGAACAGTCGGGTGAAGTGCTGCCGCAATCGCTGAACTTTCCACCGGTCGATCTCGAAAGCCCTGTCGAACCGACCGTCGGCAGCGAGCTGCTGGAGCACATCGTGTCCCAGCGCGAATGCGAGGTGAAAGACAATGTAATCCGCCCGCCCGAGCCACTGTTCCTGCCGATTGCCGAATTCGAAATGGACCTGGCAGACAAACCACGCCCACCGTTCCCGACGGATGAAATCGTCGCCCAGCAAAAACAGCAAGACTTCGAAAGCGGCTGGGTTCGCCCGATCGTGCTGAAAGCCGGTCAACCGGTATACGAAGCAGGCCCTGCCCCGCAACCGCGTCCGCTGCACCTGCCCATCGCCGAATTCGAACTCGACCTGCTCGACAAGCCATTCCCGCCGTTCTCACCGGAAGAACGGGTGGAGCAGCAGAAACAACTCGATTTCGATAATGGCTGGGCCCGTCCAATCATCCTGCAGAACCTGCGTATCGCCGCCTGATCCTCAGCCGCGCCTCCTTCTCCATCCCTCAGCCTTTAAAGAACTGATTGGCCTTCTGATACGGCATCGACCGGGACGTGAAACCAAACGTGCCTGACGTCTGGATTTCTTCGGCGGCGCGGAAGAATTCACCATAGGCCGCCAATGCCAGCGCCGAACCGACGCTGATGCGTTTGACGCCCATCTCACCCAACTGCGCCACCGTCAGCTTCAAGCCACCTGACATCAACACATTCACCGGTTTTGGCGCCACGGCGCGCACCACCGCCAGCACGTCCTCGGCGCTGCGCAAGCCAGGCGCGTAGAGCACGTCGGCACCGGCCTCGGCGAATGCCTGCAAGCGGCGGATGGTGTCGGCCAGATCGGGATTGCCGTGCAGGAAGTTTTCCGCCCGGGCGGTCAATGTGAAGGGAAACGGTAAACTGCGAGCGGCGGCGACAGAGGCCTCGATTCGCGCCACAGCATGTTCGAAACAGTAGATCGGGCCTTCTTCGCGGCCGGTGGCATCTTCGATCGAGCCACCGACGGCTCCGGCCTCTGCCGCGCGCAAGATACTTTTCGCGCAGTCGGCCGGGTTGTCGGCAAAGCCGTTTTCCAGGTCCACGGCAACCGGCAGGTCGGTGGCGGTGACAATCGCCTGAACGTTCATCAGGGTGTCGTCGAGGGTCAATCCGCCATCGGCACGGCCCTGGGAAAAGGCATAACCGGCACTGGTGGTCGCCAGCGCCTGGAAGCCGAGGCTAGCGAGTATTTTCGCCGAACCGGCATCCCACGGATTGGGAATCACAAATGCGCCGGGGCGCTCATGAAGGGCTTTGAACGCCTGGGCTCGAAGGGTTTGCGCATCCATTGGGCAGGCTCCTTAAGGGGGAAAGAATCCGCCTCAGAGCAGGCCAAGTTGCTCGATGGCGGGTTCTCTGTATAGCTCAGGCAGCGCCGGCAAGCCAGGCAAACGCAGCATCAGCCTGGCGTGAAAGCGCTGCGCCAGCTTCGCGGCCAGCAGGTTGTCGGCCGTGTGCAGGAAGATATACGGCGTGCGGCCTTCTTCGATCCACACCGCGATTTTTTCGACCCAGGGTTCCAGGAACGTATCGTTGGCCTCAAGCGTCGGATGGCCGATAAAACGCACCTGCGGGAATTGCGTGAATGCCGCCGGACGCGGCGGTACACGGGGTTTCTTCGATTGGGCGTGGAGCACCGAGGGCTCGGTCGAGGTGCAACTGAACAGCGCACGGGGATCGAGACAGATGCGTTCGACTCCGCGATCCAGCAGCAGACGATTGAGCATTCGCTCGCTGTCACCCTTGGCGAAAAACTCGTCATGCCGCACTTCCACGGCCAGCGGCCGCTGCAGGGCATCAATAAATCCGGCCAGTTCGGGCAATCGTTGGGGCGTGAAGCTTTTCGACAACTGCAACCACAGTGGCGACACCCGCTCACCGAGAGGGCTGAGCAATTGCACGAAGGTTTCGGCGGCGGTCAACTGCTCGCGCAGGTCTCCACCGTGGCTGATCTCGCCGGGAAACTTGGCGGTAAAGCGAAAGTGTTCGGGCATGGTCTCGGCCCAACGCTGCACGGTGCTGGCAGCCGGGCTCGCATAGAAGGTCGTGTTGCCTTCCACGGCATTGAAAACCTGGGAATAGAGATCAAGAAAATTGGCAGGTTTGGCGTCCGGCGGATACAGGTAGTCGCGCCAGGCGTTCTCGCTCCAGGAAGGACAACCGAGGTAATACGGCAGCAACATCAGATGTACAGGTCGAGACCCAGGACATCCGCTTCCCAATCGACGAAACCGGCGGTGCTCAGGTAGCTGGCCAGGGCTGTCGCCACGCTTTTGCTCATGGCACGGTGGTAAATCAGATCTTGCTGACGGGCGGGGAGATTGCTCAGTTTTTGCGCAGAGGCTTTGGCAGCGCGGGCAGCCACTTGCTCTTCAGTCGGGAATTCCAGCTCGCCTTCGATATCAATGGCGTCGTCTTCCACCACGCGGCCTTGGCGAGGTTTGCGCTTGATGGGGTAGGACTGAGAGGAGGCGCCGTCTATACGCATGCGTGCATACTCGGAATCAGTGATGGCAGTTTAGTGGCGCATTTCCCACATCGCAAACCGCCGAGTGATAACTAGAACACATAAAAGGCAAAAGGTTTAAAAGCCGGGGTTAGAAAATCACGATTGGTGAAAACCGGTAGATCGCATCGCGAGCAAGCTCGCTCCCACAGGGATTTGCGCAGAACCTGTGGGAGCGAGCTTGCTCGCGATTGGACCAGCCCGGTCCAGCAAATTATCGAGCTTTAGGCGTCGCCACTTTATCGCGCAGATAAACCGGCTGCGCCTCATCAGCCACGATCGCCTCGCCGCGCTCCCAGGCAAATCGCGCCAGGGTCAGCAGGTCTTCGGCGTGGGGCAACATGCCCGCGTCCTGCCCGCTCAGGCTGACGGCGATACGCTCGCCATAGCCCCATCCGGTGCCTGCACCGAACCACTCGCCGCTGGCATCGGCCGGCAATCCAGCGGACTCCGGCGGCAGTACCGCTTCCGCACCCACCAGGCGCATTTCCCCGGCCGTTTCGCGGTAGCAACCCCAATACACTTCATCCATGCGCGCATCGATGGCGGCGGCGACCTGAGTGGCGCCGTGTTCGCGCAATGCACGTTGCGCCAGCACGGCCAGGTTCGACACCGGCAACACCGGGCGATCCAGGGCAAACGCCAGGCCTTGCACCACGCCGATGGCAATGCGCACGCCGGTGAAAGCGCCCGGGCCACGGCCAAACGCGATGGCATCGACCGCTTGCAGGGTGGTGCCAGCATCGGCCAGCAACTGCTTGATCATCGGCAACAGCTTCTGCGCGTGCAGGCGCGGGATCACCTCGTAATGGCTCGTGACCTTGCCGTCATGCAGCAAGGCAACGGAGCAAGCTTCAGTCGCGGTGTCCAGGGCCAGCAAGGTGCTCATCGATGTATCCACAAGAGAGGTCAGAAAAAGTGCGTCAGTATAAACAACTACGGCCCGCAAGCGGGCCGTGGATGATGTAGCAGATCAGACTTTTCAGCTCAGGGCCGCAAGCACCTTGGCGGTGATCGCTTCAACCGAACCGACGCCTTCGATGTGGCTGTACTGCGGCTTGCCATTGGCAGCCGACAGTTTCTGGTAGAAGTCCACCAGCGGCTTGGTCTGGGAGTGGTAGACCGACAGGCGATGACGCACGGTTTCTTCGGTGTCGTCCTTGCGCTGTACCAGCTCTTCACCGGTGATGTCGTCTGTGCCAGCTACTTTCGGCGGGTTGTAGACGATGTGGTACACGCGGCCGCTGGCCTCGTGAACACGACGACCGGCGATACGCTGGACGATTTCTTCGTCTTCGACGGCGATTTCAACCACCGCATCGAGCTCGACGCCGGCAGTCACCAGGGCTTCAGCCTGGGGAATGGTGCGCGGGAAGCCGTCGAACAGGAAACCGTTGGCGCAGTCGGACTGGGCGATGCGGTCCTTGACCAGTGCGATGATCAGGTCATCGGACACCAGGCCACCGGCATCCATGATGC
The DNA here is from genome assembly GCF_056402075.1 of Pseudomonas sp. P4_C3. NCBI lineage: Bacteria > Pseudomonadati > Pseudomonadota > Gammaproteobacteria > Pseudomonadales > Pseudomonadaceae > Pseudomonas > Pseudomonas sp. P4_C3. The sequence continues at coordinate 82,965 of NZ_JBFUIC010000003.1, read as the reverse complement.
TTTTAGCCTTGATGCCCAACTCGGTGCCGGCCTTGACCGCTGCACGCAGCATGTCGCCGGTGGAGATTTGTGGAATGCCGAATTTTTCGGTGATGAACTTAGCCTGAGTACCTTTACCGGCCCCGGGAGCTCCCAGCAGAATGACGCGCATCGATGTGCTCCTCAATTTTTTATATGGATAACGTCAGATTCGCCTCGTGGGGCCAATCTCAAAAATAGGGTCGTGACCGCCCAAACGGCCAAAGGCTGATCAAGATACACAGCAGGGTGCGCCCACACAAGACGCCAAAAGTCGGAGAAACCGCTGCCTCTTGCGACCATTGCGCGCAGTTTGCCAAGTCGCAACCCCATCATTAACTGTCGCCTGACAGCACTTTTCAACCCGTCATACGGCGGCATCCGGCTCACCTGCCGGATGCCTGACCCCACGGCAAAAATCTTAGCCGGTGTTACGCAAACCGGCGGCAATCCCCGCCACAGACACCAGCAAGGCCTGTTCTACCGGGCTGCCCTGCGCCACGTCCTGCACTCTTGAACGGGCCAGCAACTCGGCCTGCAATAGATGAAGCGGGTCGAGGTAAGTGTTGCGCAAGCGGATGAACTCAAGGGTCGCCGGGCTATGTGCCAGCAGCTGCGACTGCCCGGTCAGGCCGAGAACGATGGTGCACGCCTGCGACAATAGGTCGCGTAAGTGCGCACCCAATGGCAACAGATTCGGCTCCACCAGACGCTCATCGTAGGACTGGGCAATGTCGGCATCGGCCTTGGCCAGGACCATTTCCAGCATGTCGATGCGGGTGCGGAAGAACGGCCACTGCTCACGCATCTGCCCCAGCAGTTCGCCTTCGCCGCGCTCCAGGGCTTTGCTCAGGGCGGCTTCCCAACCCAGCCAGGCCGGCAGCATCAGGCGCGTTTGGGTCCAGCCGAAAATCCACGGAATCGCCCGCAGGCTTTCGATCCCCCCGGCTCGACGCTTGGCCGGACGACTGCCCAGTGGCAAACGGCCGAGCTCCTGTTCCGGCGTGGACTGGCGGAAATACTCCACGAACTGCGGATTTTCCCGCACCACGGCGCGGTAAGCGCTGACACCGTCTGCCGCCAGTTCGTCCATCAAATGGCGCCACTCGGGCGTAGGTGGCGGCGGCGGCAGCAAGGTCGCCTCCAGCACGGCGGCCAGGTACAGGTTGAGGTTCTGTTCGGCGATGTCCGGCAGGCCGAATTTGAATCGAATCATTTCGCCCTGTTCGGTGGTGCGGAAACGACCCGCCACCGAACCCGGTGGCTGCGACAGGATCGCCGCATGGGCCGGGCCGCCGCCTCGCCCCACGGTGCCGCCGCGACCGTGGAACAACAGCAGTTCCACTTGCTGCGCACGACAGATGTCCACCAAACGCTCCTGTGCCCGGTACTGCGCCCAGGCCGCCGCCGTGGTGCCGGCGTCCTTGGCCGAGTCGGAGTAGCCGATCATCACTTCCTGCGGCCCTTGCAGGCGCGCGCGATAGCCCGGCAACAGCAGCAGCTTTTCGATCACCGGGCCGGCATTGTCGAGGTCGGCGAGGGTTTCAAACAGCGGCACCACGCGCATCGGCCGCAACACACCGGACTCTTTGAGCAACAACTGCACGGCGAGTACATCGGAAGCCGCACCGGCCATGGAAATCACATAGGAACCGAGGGATGCCTCTGGCGCAGCGGCGACTTCCCGGCAGGTCGCCAAGACCTCGGCGGTGTCGGCGGAAGGTTTGAAGTACGCCGGCAACAAGGGACGACGATTGCTCAATTCGCGCATCAGAAAGGCGATGCGCTCTTCCTCGCTCCAGTCCTCGTAGCTTCCCAGACCAAGGTAGTCGGTGATTTCGGTCATTGCCGCGGTGTGCCGCGACGAGTCCTGGCGCACATCCAGACGAACCAGGAACAGACCGAACGTCACTGCCCGGCGCAGGCAATCGAGCAACGGCCCGTCGGCGATCACGCCCATGCCGCACTCGTGCAAAGAGTGGTAGCAAAGCTCCAGCGGATCGAGCAGTTCGCGATTGTCTTGCAGCACATCGGTCGGTGCCGGGATCGACGTCGACAAGGCGGCGTGTGCCCAGTTGCGCGTCGCCCGCAGGCGTTCGCGCAGCTGTTTGAGCACGGCCCGGTAAGGTTCGGCGCTGTCACCCGCCTTGGCCTTCAATTCATCGCTGGCCTGCTGCATCGACAGTTCAGCGGCGAGGCGATCGACATCCCGAAGGTACAAATCGGCCGCCATCCAACGCGCCAAGAGTAAAACTTCACGGGTGACCGCAGCGGTCACGTTGGGGTTGCCGTCGCGGTCGCCGCCCATCCACGAGGCGAAACGAATCGGTGCCGCCTCCAGTGGCAAGCGCAGGCCGGTGGCGGTGTGCAGGGCCTGATCGGCCTTGCGCAGATAATTGGGAATGGCCTGCCACAGCGAATGCTCGATCACCGCGAAACCCCACTTGGCTTCGTCCACCGGCGTCGGACGCGTGCGGCGAATTTCTTCGGTGTGCCAGGCTTCGGCGATCAGGCGTTGCAAGGTGATCTTGATCTGCTCGCGCTCGGCACTGGTCAGGTCACGGTGATCCTGCGCCGCCAATTGCGCAGCGATGGCGTCGTACTTCTGGATCAGCGTGCGGCGTGCTACTTCGGTGGGATGCGCCGTGAGTACCAGCTCGATCTCCAGCCGGCCCAGTTGCCGGGCCAGCGCGTCGGCGCCATGCCCCTCGGCGCGCAGACGCGCGAGCAACTCCGGCAGCACCCGGGCTTCGAACGGCGCCTCTTGGGATTCCTCGCGGCGGTGAATCAACTGATATTGCTCGGCGATATTGGCCAGGTTGAGAAACTGGTTGAACGCCCGCGCCACCGGCAGCAATTCGTCTTCGGTCAATTGGTTGAGGCTGGCACTGAGTTCGGCGTCCATGGAGCCGCGCCGGTCAGCCTTGGCGCCCTTGCGGATCTGCTCGATCTTGTCGATAAAACCCTCGCCATATTGCTCACGAATGGTGTTGCCCAACAGCTCACCCAGCAGGTGAACGTCCTCGCGCAAGCGTGCATCAATATCGGTCATCAGCAGGTCTCCAGCAAAAATCCGGGCGGCTAAGAACCTAAAGAGTGCCGCCCCAGACGGGTTCTTACAAGCAAGACGACGAAGGGACTGTAAACCTTGCCTGTTGAAGCTAGTCTGAAGATAAGCCGCACAATGGCTGTCGCCGGCCAATGCCGGACACTCACCCTGCCTGCCACGAGCGGGAGCGCAATGAGGTCAATATGAAAATCCGCGAGCTTGCCCACCACTGGGAAGAAAACGCCAAAGGTCGCCTGACCGACACCGGCTACTCGATTCATCTGGACGTGGAGTCTGCCGCACGGCTGGCCGCGCTCGTCGAGATGTACCCCAAGCGGCATCCCGAAGAACTGCTCGGCGACCTGATCGGCGCCGCGCTGGAAGAGCTGGAAAGAAGCTTCCCGTACGTCAAAGGTTCGACCGTGGTCGCCACCGATGAAGAAGGCGATCCACTGTACGAAGACATCGGACCGACCCCGCGCTTTCTGGCGCTGTCACGTCGGCATTTGCACGATTTGTCGGTGCCTGACGACAAACAGAAGCACTGATCGACTGCACTTTTCCAAGCTGCAAAAAATACCTGTTCCCGGGCCATCAAGGTCCGGGAATATCGCTTTGCGTCACAAAAAACCTTGATTTAGAGCCCTGCACATCTGATCACAGGTTTTTCCGTGCCGGGTCAATTTCTCTGAACTTTCAAAAAAAGCCTCGGGTCAACCCAAGTAACCACGCCTGGGACGAGTGTTTCAAAACGCCCCTCAATTGATGGTTTCAGCGCCTTGCCCAGGGTGGATTTCGACGTTTTTCAGGAGCTGGCCCAATGGAGTTGAAGACCATGAAAACCCGAACCGGAACCCCCTCATTTACCTGTTCGCAAAGCCTCAAACTGGCGGCGTTGGCCCTGGGCAGTTGCCTCGTCCTGGCCGGCTGCGCCGGTAACCCGCCGACCGAGCAGTACGCGGTCACCCAATCGGCCGTCAACGACGCCGTGAGCGCCGGTGGCACCGAGTTCGCCGCCGTGGAAATGAAGTCGGCCCAGGACAAGCTCAAGCAAGCCGAAATCGCCATGCACGACAAGAAATACGACCAGGCCCGGATGCTCGCCGAACAGGCCGAGTGGGACGCTCGCGTGGCCGAGCGCAAGGCCCAGGCGATGAAGGCCGAACAATCAGTGAAGGACGCTCAGAAAGGCGTCCAGGAATTGCGTCAGGAAAGCCAGCGCACCGTTCAGTAAGCGGCGCGGCACTGCGCATTCCCACTCCACTAAAAGGACGAAATCATGAAACCTGATCAATTGATGATCCCTGCCCTGCTGGCTGTCACCGTAGTCCTGGCGGCCTGCTCCACACCACCCAACGCCAACCTTGAACAGGCCCGCACCAACTACACCGGCCTGCAAACAGATCCGCAAGCAGCCAAGGTTGCGGYCCTGGAAACCAAGGAAGCCAGCGACTATCTGGACAAGGCCGATAAGGCCTACAGGGACAAGGAGGACGCGGCCACGGTTGACCAACTTGCCTATTTGACCAACCAGCGCGTCGAAGTGGCCAAGCAGACCATCGTCCTGCGCACCGCCGAGGCCAGTCTGAAAGATACCTCGGCGCAACGGGCTCAGGCCCGCCTCGACGCCCGCGACCAGCAGATCAAACAGTTGAAGGACAGCCTAAACGCCAGGCAGACCGATCGCGGGACGCTGGTGACCTTCGGGGATGTGCTGTTCGCCACCGACAAGGCCGAGCTGAAAGCCAACGGCCTGGCGAACATCAACAAACTGGCGCAATACCTCCAGGAAAACCCCGAGCGCAAAGTGATTGTCGAGGGCTATACCGACAGCACCGGTACGGCGTCGCACAACCAGTCGCTGTCGGAGCGTCGCGCGGGCTCCGTGCGTGTGGCACTGGTGAAGATGGGCGTTGATCCGGCGCGTATCGTCGCCCAGGGTTACGGCAAAGAGTATCCGGTGGCGGATAACAGCAGCACCTCGGGCCGGGCGATGAACCGTCGGGTGGAGGTGACCATTTCCAATGACAATCAGCCGGTGATGCCGCGTTCGGCGGTGAGTTCATACACCCAATAATCAGCCACAACACAAACCAATGTGGGAGCGAGCTTGCTCGCGATGACAGCCTGACATTCAACACGTGTGTTGTCTGACACTCCGCCATCGCGAGTAAGCTCGCTCCCACAGGGGTACTTTGATAGCCACAGACCCGGTTTACTGCTCCAGCTTCTGCGGCGTCTCCTGCCCCATGCAGCGCACGGCTTTTTTCTTGCTGTCGACCAGCACGCCAGTCAGGCCTTTCTGATCCATATCGAACAGCACCAGCACGCCATCGATGCACTGCGCCACCTGGGCGGCCGGTTCCAGAGAGACTTTGTAGTCTTCGCCCGGAATGGTCTTGAGCATGGTGAATTCGTTGAGCAGCAACGCATCCTCGGGCTTGGCGAAGTGCAGGTAGCCGTACCACCACAGGGCACCGACGGTGCCGAGGATGCTGCAGATACCGGTGATGATCAGCGGGATGGCGTTACGTTCTTCACTCATTGCGGACTCTCTGGTGGTTCATCTTCAGAATTCGGGGGTGCCGGGTAATTGGGGATTTCACCCAGGCGGCGCAGGCCGTTGAAATGCTGCGGGTCATCGAGATAACGCAGCATGACTTTACGCCAGACCGGGTTGGCGAACGTCTGCACATGACCGCCACGGGTCAGTTGCAGCACCCGCGGCGGCGGCGCAGCTTGATACAACCGGATGCCGTTGGAAAGAGGCACGATCGGGTCGTCGATGCTGTGGTAGAGCAGTTTCGGCACATCTTTAAGCTGCGCCATGGAGTTGATCGCGCTGTCACCGTCCGGTACCAGCCAGGACAGTGGCACCTGGAACGTCCAGAACACCCATGAATTGCTCAACGCATACCGGCCGACACTGCGGTAACTGGCGGGGGCGCCATCGAGGACGATGGCCTTGAGCTGCTTCTGGCGTTCCGGGTGCTGAACCAGATAATGCACGGCCATCGAGCCACCGAGGCTCTGGCCGAGCAGGATCAGCGGCTTGCCTTTGACCTCCGGCGCCTGGTCGAGCCATTTGAAGGCCGCATCGATGTCCTGATAGATCGCCGGCAGGCTGGCTTCGCCTTCGGACAAGCCGTAACCGCGATAGTCCACAAGCAACACCTGGTAACCATTTTTCGGCAACCAAAAGCTCCCGCCGAGGTGCATGGGCAGGTTTCCGCCGTTGCCGTGCAAGTGCAGCACCGTGCCTTTGACCTCGACCCCCTGCTTCGCCGGCAGCCACCATGCATTCAGCTTGAGGCCATCGGCGGTGATCAGGGTGACGGTGCGGTATTCGAGCCCGGCCTTTTCCGGGGTGAACAACTGGCCGGGTTCGGGGTAGAACAGCAGTGAGCTGCAACCGTTCAAGGCCAGGAGAAGGCAGAGGATGCCGAGGATTCTCATCCGTTGAAACCTCGCAAGAAATGGGGCTGGAACTGGATCCTGTGGCAAACGATTAACCTGTGGGAGCGAGCTTGCTCGCGATGGCGGCATGACATCCAACATGGATGTTGGCTGAACCACCGCTATCGCGAGCAAGCTCGCTCCCACAGGGGGGGCCAGTTGCTCACAAAATATTGGAGTAATCCGCCTCGATCCGGTCCAGGCTCAGGTGGTTGAGGAAGTTGGAGAAGCACATCCACGCCGACAGCGCATTCATGTCGCGGAACTGTTCCGGCAGGTACTTGGGCGGCACTACCAGGCCTTCGTCCACCAACTGGCGCAAGGTGCGCATGTCTTCCAGGGTGGTCTTGCCGCAGAACAACAGCGGTATCTGCTCCAGCTTGCCTTTGCGCACGGCCAGTTGAATGTAGTTGTAAATCATGATGAAGCCCTTGAGGTAGGACAAGTCTTTGGTAAATGGCAGACCTGTCGGCACCGAGCCACGGAAAACGCGACTGGCGTTGCTGTAGCTCTCGGGCATCTCGAAACCTTGCTCGCGGAAAAACTCGAACACCTGCAGGAAGTCCGCGCCCTCCTCCACCATGTGAATGGCGCGGGTGCGGTTGGTCAGTTTGCGCAGGCGGCTCGGGTACGAGGCGAAGGTTATGATTTCCATCAGGATCGCCAGGCCTTCCTGGGTCACCGTCGACGAGGGCGGGCCCTTGGCGAGGAAGGTGCAGATCGGCTGGTTCAGGCCGTTGAGGGTGGTGCCGACATGCACCAGCCCTTCATGAACTTCCAGCGCCCGCACGTCGCGCTCGTTGAACATCGCGTCGGCGCGGATCTTGATGTAGTCGGCGCCCGCCGCCGCATCGGCGACGATGCCGTCGGACTCGAACACCCGAATGGTTTCCTCGGCCTCGCCGAACACCTTGTTCAAGCGGTGTTGCAGCAGGCTGACGGCGTCCTTGGCGGTCAACGTCTTCGGTTCGTCCTTGAGGTCGCCACGGCCGTCGATGTTGTTCAGGTATTCGGACAACATCATGCCCAGGTCAGACAGCGTCGGGTCGCCGGCGTGGAATGCGTCGGACGCGGCGCCGTACAACTCCTGGGAAATCAGGCCGAAATCCTCGGTGCCACGCGCTTCGAGCATACGCACCACCATGCGGTATTCCTTGCACATGCGCCGCATGATCTGGCCGACCGGGTTGAACTGACCGAGCTGGCGGGTAATGTCGCGCTCGATGTTCTGGAACTCCAGCTTCACTTTGCTGGAATCGAACGCCAGCGGCCGGTTGAGGTAGTAGTCGCGGTCTACCGCCGGCATTTCCTTGCCCTTGGCCTTGAGGAAACCCTTGCGAATGTTGTCGTCCCATTTGACCGCATCGAGGACGCGGATCGGTGTCTGCGCCAACACGATGCGATCGGACAAAATGCGTATCGACTGTTGGTAATCGTCCACGCGAAACTCCTGTAGAAACCCGTTGGTGCCGGTTATTTGGCTTTGGCCTGACGCTGGTAGCGCACCGCTTCGACGAACACATCGGAATTGGCCGGGTCGTCGAGGTAGGCCGCGACTTGATCCATGTTGCTGTCGATCAATACGCCGTAGCCGTCGTTAGTCTGGAAGCTTTCACCGCTCAGGGCTTTTTGCTTCATGGCCTGGTTGATCTGGTCGAGGTCGAGGTTGTACACCACCAACTCATGCTTGTCGGTCAGCTCAACCCCCCCAATGGTGAAATGCCCGCCGAATTGCGCCGGCACCCTCGCCGACAGATACCAGCGATTGCCATGGCGCGACAGGGTAAACGGATAGGCTTCACGTTCCCTGGGCCTGGCCCGGTAGTAGCTGACGGCCTGATAGCGGTTGTCGCCGATGCGGGTCAGTTCGAGGTTGAGCGGCTCGCCCCAGGCATTGGTGCTGGTCCATTTGCCGAGCAATCCTTTGGGCGCGGGTTCGCTTGTGGGCAGCGGCTCCCTGAAGGTCACCAGACAGCCATTGAGCAGCAGGAACGACAAGGCGATCACAACGACACGCCAGGCTTTCATTCAATACTCCCTATGAACACACCGCTGACCTGTAGGAGCTGCCGCAGGCTGCGATCTTTTGATCTTGTTTTTCAAAAGATCGCAGCCTGCGGCAGCTCCTACAGGGGATCGCGTCACACCGACGCCAGCACCAGGTGCATGTAGCGTGTCAGGATGCCGAGCATTTCCTCTTCGGCGGCAGGCTCGTCTACGTTGAGCAGGCCCTGATATTCCATCCGGCCGATAATCGCCGTCAACACCTTGGCATCCTGATGCGGCTCGCGCGAGCCCAGCACCTGGAACAGCTGGCAAGAGCCCTGCAAGAGGATTTGCTGATGCGAGCGCACCAGTTCGGCCAGGCGCGGGTTGAGCAATGCCTCCTGACGGAACGCCTGTTCGGCCATCAAATGTTCACGGCGATTGACCAGTTGCCGGTGAACGTAATCGGTCATCAGCCGTGCAATGTCATCCGCCAGTTTCGAGCGCGCCTGCGGGCTGCCATCGCCACTGTCGATCATCTCGCGCAGCAGGCCCTCGTTGTTCACCCAAAGCTTGCCCATGTACGCCGCACTGCGTTCCACGTATTGGGCGAAGGTATCGGTGAGCAGGTCATCGATATCCTTGAAATAGTAAGTGGTCGCCGACAACGGTACTTGCGCCTCGGCGGCCACCGCACGGTGCCGTACGGCCCGTACGCCGTCACGCACGACAATGCGCATGGCGGCATCCAGGATTTCCTGTCGTCGCTGTTCGCTGCCCTGTCGGCTGGCCTTGCGGCCCTGGTACTGAACGCTTTCAGCGACCGCAGTGGCGATACCCGCTGCACCTTCTTGAGCCATTGCACGAATCACGACAGGTATTTCCTCTCAGATGAAAGTAACAAGTTGATACGTTTGTACCAGACAGGCAATAAAAAGCCGCCTCAAAGGCGGCTTTTTAATTGAAACACTTACGCTTGCGGCCGCATGTGCGGGAACAGGATCACGTCGCGGATCGACGGGGAGTTGGTCAGCAGCATCACCAGACGGTCGATACCGATGCCCTCACCCGCCGTTGGCGGCATGCCGTACTCCAGCGCACGAACGAAGTCGGCGTCGTAGTGCATGGCTTCGTCGTCGCCGGCGTCCTTGTCGGCCACCTGGGCCATGAAGCGCTCGGCCTGGTCTTCCGCGTCATTCAACTCGGAGTAGGCGTTGGCGATTTCACGACCACCGATGAACAGCTCGAAACGGTCGGTGACGTTCGGGTTGTCGTCGTTGCGACGGGCCAGCGGCGACACTTCGAACGGGTACTGGGTAATGAAGTGCGGCTGTTCCAGCTTGTGTTCGACCAGTTCTTCGAAAATCATCACCTGCAGCTTGCCCAGGCCTTCGAAGCCCAGCACCTTGGCGCCGGCCTTCTTGGCGATGGCGCGAGCCTTGTCGATGTCGTTCAGGTCGTCAGCGGTCAGCTCGGGGTTGTACTTGAGGATCGAGTCGAACACCGACAGACGCACGAACGGCTCGCCGAAGTGGAACACCTTGTCGCCGTATGGCACGTCGGTGCTGCCCAGAACCAGCTGCGCCAGTTCGCGGAACAGCTCTTCGGTCAGGTCCATGTTGTCTTCGTAGTCGGCGTAGGCCTGGTAGAACTCCAACATGGTGAATTCAGGGTTGTGACGARTCGAAACGCCTTCGTTGCGGAAGTTGCGGTTGATCTCGAACACTTTCTCAAACCCGCCAACAACAAGGCGCTTGAGGTACAGCTCCGGCGCGATACGCAGGAACATGCCCATGTCCAGCGCATTGTGGTGGGTTTCGAACGGCTTGGCTGCCGCGCCGCCAGGAATGGTCTGCAGCATCGGCGTTTCCACTTCCAGGAAGTCACGCTTCATCAGGAAGCTACGGATGTGCGCGATGACTTGCGAACGCACGCGGAACGTCTGGCGCACGTCTTCGTTGACGATCAGGTCAACGTAGCGCTGGCGGTAGCGCTGTTCGGTGTCGGTCAGGCCGTGGTGCTTGTCCGGCAGTGGGCGCAGGGATTTGGTCAGCAGGCGCACGTTGGTCATTTCAACGTACAGGTCGCCCTTGCCGGAACGGGCCAGGGTGCCAACGGCTGCAATGATGTCGCCCATGTCCCAGGTTTTCACCGCGGCCAGGGTTTCTTCGGACAGGGTCTTGCGGTTGACGTAGACCTGGATGCGCCCGGTCATGTCCTGGATCACCATGAACGAGCCACGGTTGAGCATGATGCGACCGGCAACCTTGACCGGGATCGCAGCCTCTGCCAGCTCTTCCTTGGTCTTGTCCGCGTACTGTTTCTGCAGTTGCTCGCAGTAGTTTTCGCGGCGGAAGTCGTTCGGGAAGGCATTGCCCTTGGCGCGCTCGGCAGCAAGCTTTTCCTTGCGCAGGGCGATCAGGGAGTTTTCTTCCTGTTGCAGGGCTTGCGGGTCGAGTTCTAGGTCGCTCATGTCTTTAAATATTCCATCTGGTTCGTTGTCCCCGGCCTGCGGTCGGGGATCGCCGGCAAGCCGGCTCCTACAGGGATCGCGGTGTGTCAGCGTATTACAGCCCCGATTTCAGGCTCGCTTCCAGGTATTCGTCGATGTCGCCATCGAGCACCTTGTCACAGTCGCTGCGTTCGATGTTGGTGCGCAGATCCTTGATCCGCGAGGCATCGAGCACGTACGAACGGATCTGATGACCCCAGCCGATATCGGACTTGGTGTCTTCCAGCGCCTGGGACGCCGCGTTGCGCTTCTGTATTTCCTGCTCGTACAACCTGGCCCGCAGCATTTTCATGGCGGTGTCTTTGTTGGCGTGCTGGGAACGTTCGTTCTGGCAGCTGACCACGGTGTTGGTCGGTACGTGGGTGATACGTACGGCCGAGTCGGTGGTGTTTACGTGCTGACCACCGGCACCGGAGGAGCGATAGGTGTCGATCCGCAAGTCTGCCGGGTTGATTTCGATTTCCACCTTGTCATCGATCTCTGGCGAGACGAACACCGCGGAGAACGAGGTGTGGCGACGGTTGCCGGAGTCGAACGGGCTCTTGCGCACCAGACGGTGCACGCCGATCTCGGTCCGCAACCAGCCAAACGCGTATTCGCCCTTGATGTGCACGGTCGCGCCCTTGATCCCGGCGACTTCACCGGCCGACAGTTCCATGATGGTCGCGTCGAAACCGCGTTTGTCGGCCCAGCGCAGGTACATGCGCAGCAGAATGTTGGCCCAGTCCTGGGCTTCGGTGCCGCCGGAACCGGCCTGGATGTCCAGGTAGGCGTTATTCGGGTCCATTTCGTGGCTGAACATGCGGCGGAATTCCAGCTTGGCCAGACTTTCCTCGAGACGGGCCAGCTCGGCGACGACATCGCCCACTGCGCCTTCGTCGTTCTCTTCAACGGCCATGTCCAGCAGGTCGCGGCAATCGGCCAGACCAGTGTTCAACTCGTCCAGGGTATCGACGATCTGCGCCAGCGCAGCGCGCTCGCGGCCCAGTTCCTGGGCGTATTCAGGTTTGTTCCAGACACTCGGATCTTCAAGCTCGCGATTGACTTCGGTCAGACGCTCATGCTTTTGATCGTAGTCAAAGATACCCCCGAATAGTTTCGGAGCGCTCAGACAGGTCCTTGATGGTGTTCAGGATCGGGTTGATTTCCATGACGGGCAGCACTCGTTGGCGAACTTTTGAAAGCCGGCGAGTATACCGGGAAACGGTCGGTAACGGCAGTCCGCTTGGCCGAAAAGGCAGGGTTGCAGACGTTCTTTACGGCGATTGAGGCCATTGTGGGAGCGAGCTTGCTCGCGATGRCGKWGTGTCAGTCGATAGTTCCATGGACTGACACTCCGTCATCGCGAGCAAGCTCGCTCCCACAGGGCTTTGCGTCGCTCAGGAAATAGGGGAGATCACTCCACCCCAACCTGATTACGCCCATTGTTCTTCGCCGAATACAGCCCCTTGTCCGCCGCCAGGATCAGGTCGCGGCAGTTGCTGCCTGCTTTCGGCGTGATAGTCGACAGGCCGATGCTGATGGTCAGGCTCGAACCTTCGTTCGGTGAAATGTGCGGGATCTTCAGGGCGGCCACGGTCATGCGCAGCTTTTCCGCCACTAGCCGTGCACCGCCCTGGGAAGTGTTGGGTAGCACCAGGGCAAACTCTTCACCGCCGTATCGGGCCGGCAGGTCCGAAGGCCGGGCACTGGCGTCCTTGATCGCCGCGGCGACCTTGCGCAGGGCTTCATCGCCTTCCAGGTGGCCGAAGCTGTCGTTATAAGCCTTGAAGTAATCCACATCGATCATCAGCAACGACAACTGGCTTTGCTCGCGCAGCGAACGGCGCCACTCCAGTTCCATGTATTCATCGAAGTGCCGACGGTTCGACAACCCGGTCAGGCCATCGGAGTTCATCAGGCGTTGCAGCACCAGGTTGGTGTCGAGCAACTGCTGCTGGCTGACCCGCAACGCACGGTACGCCGCATCCCGTTGCAGCAGGGTCATATAGGAGCGCGAGTGATAGCGGATGCGTGCGACCAGTTCGATGTTATCCGGCAGCTTGACCAGATAATCGTTGGCTCCGGCCGCAAAGGCCGCGCTCTTGATCAACGGATCCTCCTTGGTCGACAGGACGATGATCGGAATGTCCTTGGTCGCCGGGTGATTGCGGTATTCACGTACCAGGCTCAGGCCGTCAAGGCCGGGCATCACTAAATCCTGCAGGATCACTGTCGGCTTGATGCGGACCGCGTGGGCGATGGCCTGGTGCGGGTCGGCGCAGAAGTGGAAATCGATATTCTCTTCGTTCGCCAAACCGCGGCGCACGGCTTCGCCGATCATGGCCTGATCGTCCACCAGCAACACCATGGCGGCGTTTTCGTCGGTCTTATAGCCGTCGAGCTGTAATTCATTCATGTGCGGTCACCTGAGTACTACTTGAGCCAGGAATGAGGAAAAAGGTGCTCATTTGGCGAAAATCTCCAGCAATCGTGGTGCTATCTTGTCCAGCGGGCGAATTTCCACGGCAGCGTCGATGGCCGCGGCCGCCTTCGGCATGCCGTACACCGCACTGCTGTTTTGGTCTTGTGCGATGGTCAGGAAGCCCTGTTGGCGCATGAGTTTAAGCCCCTGGGCGCCATCACGCCCCATGCCGGTGAGCAAAACCCCCACGGCGTCACCGTTCCAGTAACTGGCCACGCTCTCGAAGAACACATCGATGGAGGGCCGGTAGATCTCGTTGACCGGCTCGGCGGTGTAGGCCAGCGTGCCGTTTTTCAGCAAGCGAATATGGTGATTGGTGCCGGCCAGCAATACCGTGCCGCTTTGCGGCGGCTCGCCGTTCTCGGCCAGGCGCACATTGAGGCCGCTGGCGCTGCCGAGCCATTCAGCCATGCCGGCGGCAAACACCTGGTCAACGTGCTGCACCAGCACGATGGCCGGAGAGAAATCACTCGGCAGTCCCTTGAGCAAGACTTCCAGCGCTGCCGGCCCACCGGCGGATGAGCCAATGGCGATCAGGCTCTGGCGTGAGCCCGTGCTGCGCAACGGTGTCGGCGCCGGACGCGGGCGGTTGCCCTTGTCGCCGATCAGCCAGCCGATGTTGAGGATCTTGCGCAACAACGGCGCGGCCGCTTCCTGGGCATTGCCAGTGCCGATGGCCGGGGTGTCGACCACGTCCAGCGCACCGTGGCCCATGGCCTCGAACACCCGGTGCACGTTCTGCTGGCTATCCACAGTGACGATGACGATGGCACACGGGGTCTCGGCCATGATCCGCCGCGTGGCCTCGACGCCGTCCATCACCGGCATGATCAGGTCCATCAGAATCAGGTCCGGCGTGTCCAGCGCGCACTGGCGCACCGCCTCGACGCCATTGCCGGCAACCCAGACCACCTCGTGGGCCGGCTCGAATGCCAGGGCGCGGCGCAGGGCCTCCACCGCCATGGGCATGTCGTTGACGATTGCGATTCTCATGCCCGCGCTCCTCCGATGAGCTCGACCACCGCATCGAGCAAGGCGTCGTCATGAAAACTGGCCTTGGCTAGATAATAGTCGGCCCCGGCATCCAGTCCACGACGCCGGTCCTCTTCACGATCCTTGTAGGACACCACCATCACCGGCAGCGATTGCAGGCGATTGTCCCGACGCAGCAGCGTGACCAGTTCGATGCCATCCATGCGCGGCATATCGATGTCGGTGATCAGCAGATCGAAATCCTCCGAACGCAGCGCGTTCCAGCCGTCCATGCCGTCCACCGCAACCGCCACGTCGTAGCCGCGATGGAGCAACAGCTTGCGCTGCAACTCACGCACGGTCAGGGAATCATCCACCACCAGAATTCGTTTGCGGGCCGCCTCGACCACCTGATTGCTGTGGCGGGCAATGCGCTCCAGACGCCCCGTGTTGAGCAATTTATCCACCGAACGCAGCATGTCTTCGACATCGACGATCAGCACCACCGAACCGTCGTCGAGCAGGGCCCCGGCGGAAATGTCCTGCACCTTGCCCAGACGCTCATCCAGCGGCAACACCACCAATGTCCGCTCACCGATAAACCGTTCCACTGCCACGCCGTAGATCGCATCGCGCTCGCGAATCACCACGACTTTCAGGGTTTGCCCGCTGTTCTGACTGGCCGGACGCTGCAGCAACTGACTGGCCGCCACCAGGCCGACATGCCGGCCTTCGTGCCAGAAATGCTGGCGGCCTTCGACCTGCACGATATCCGCCGGCTCCAGGTCGCACATGCGCTCGATATGCGCCAGCGGGAAGGCATAGGCTTCGTCGCCGACTTCCACCACGAGGCTGCGCACCACCGACAGGGTCAGCGGTACCTCAAGGTGGAAACGACTGCCCTCGCCCGCCGTCTGCTCCAGCACCACCGCGCCGCGCAACTGCCGGACCATATGCTGCACCGCATCCAGGCCGACGCCGCGACCGGACACCTCGGTGACCGTGTCGCGCAAACTGAAACCGGGCAGGAACAGGAACGTCAGCAGCTCTTCTTCGCTCAACTGCGCGGCGGTTTGCGCGGGCGACAAACTACGTTCAACGATGCTGCGACGGACCTTTTCCAGGTCCACGCCGTTACCGTCATCGCTCAATTCCAGCACCAGCAGGCCGGCCTGATGCGAAGCGCGCAGGCGAATCAAACCTTCCGCCGGCTTGCCCGCCAGCAGGCGCTGTTCCGGGGTTTCGATGCCGTGGTCGACCGCATTGCGCAACAAGTGAGTCAGCGGCGCTTCGAGCTTTTCCAGCACGTCGCGATCAACCTGAGTCTTCTCGCCTTCAATCTCCAGTCGCACCTGTTTGCCCAGATCGCGCCCCAGATCACGGACCATACGCACCTGACCGGTCAGCACATCGGCAAACGGCCGCATGCGACAGGCCAGCGCCGTGTCGTATAACACCTGTGCCCGCTGGCTGGCATGCCAGGCGAACTCATCGAGTTCGGTGTTCTTTTCCATGAGCAGTTGCTGGGATTGCGCGAGCAAGCGGCGCGCATCCTCAAGGGCTTCCCGGGCCTCCAGGCTCAAGGCATGATCCTTGAGATGCACGTTGAGACTCTCCAGTGCACGCAGGCTGTTGCTCTGCATGCGCTTGAGGCGCTGCATGGTCGCAAGGTGCGGTTTGAGCCGCAGGGTTTCCACCAGGGATTTGCTCGACAGATCGAGCAGGCTGTTCAGGCGTTCGGCGGTGACACGCAGCACGCGTTCGCCGTTTTCGGTGGTGCGTGTGATCTTGCGCGGGGCTGGCGCCGATGGCTGTTCGTCGGCAGGCGCCAACGACTCGACCTTGGGCGCGGGTGCTTCGAGTTGAAGTTCGGCCATCACCGGTTCTGCTGGTGCAATCAACGGCGCCGTCGGGTCCAGTATCCGCGCCATCAATGCCACATAGGCGTCGATGTCCGCGTCCCCCGGCGTGCTGCCTGGCGTGGCAATGCGCATCAGCAAATCGGTGCCTTGCAACAACGCATCGATGTGCCCGGGACGCAGCAACAAACGCCCTTCCTGGGCACTGACCAGGCAATCTTCCATCACATGGGCAACGCTGACCCCGGCATCGACGCCAACGATCCGCGCCGCCCCCTTGAGTGAGTGCGCCGCACGCATGCACGATTCAAGTTGATCGGCCAGGGTCGGGTCGCGCTCAAGCGCCAGCAGGCCGACACTCAAGACCAGGGTCTGGGCTTCGGCCTCCAGGCTGAACAGCTCCAGCAAAGAGGCGTCGCGCATTTGCTCGGGGGTCATGTGAGGCTCCGGGTCACGGCGGACAACAGCTGTTCTTCATCCAGCCAACGCAGGCTGCGACCTTTGAATTGCAACACGCCACGGGTGTATTTGGCGCTGGCCTGAGCACCCGAGCGCGATGCGGTATCGAGGATTTGCTCGTCGATGGCGTGAATCCCGTCGACTTCGTCCACCGGCACTACCACCGGCCCGCCGTGGGCCGCAATGATCAGCATGCGCGGCATGACCCGAGTGCCGGGTGCGACGTTGCTGGCGCCGTCGAGGCCGAGCAGCTCCACCAGTGACAGACAGGCAACCAAGGCGCCGCGCACATTCGCTACGCCGAGCAAGGCTCGGGAGCGCTGGTGCGGCAAGGAGTGAATCGCCTGCAGCGGCGCCACCTCGACCAGATTGCGCGTGGCCAGGCCCAGCCATTCTTCACCCAGACGGAACATCAACAACGAGCGGGTTTTCACCTCGCTCTCGACCGTGACGGACACTGGCCCGCGATCCTCCTGCTGCAACGCATAGCGATCGAGCAAGCGTGTGGCGGCCGCCGAATACACCGCACAATTGCGGCAATGAACATGTTCGGCCAGCAACGGGCAGGACTTGTCACCGTGGATACCAATACGGTTCCAGCAGTCGTCGATGGCCTGGGCATCCCGGGTGACACTAAAGGTGTCGGTGGCGATCATCGTTTACGCTCACTGTCGGCGGCGCGCTCACTGTCGGCGGCGCGCTCGCTGCGGGCGGCACGCTGCTGCAATCGTCTGGCCCCCGTCGCGTCGCCCTGGGCCTGCAGCAATGCGGCCAAGTGCATCAACGCATCGGGATGTTGCGGTTCGAGGTACAACGCCTTGCGATAAAAGCCCTGGGCTTCGAGGACGTTTCCGGCGACATCGCTGAGCAGTCCCAGCCAATAGAACACCTGGGCTACCGGTTCATGACCGCGCAAATAGTTTTCACAAGCGGCCCTCGCCTCGGCGCTTTTGCCTTCATCGGCCAGCGCGGCGATGTTCGCCAGCAGCACGGCCGTATCGGTGCCAGACGTTTTCGGCGCAGAAGCCAGCGGAACAACACTGGCAAATGGGCGACTGCGCACTGGCGCAGGCGGTGGGTTGCGTAGCGGTTGCGGCACAGGCAATGGTGCTGGAACGAATGCCGGCAAGGGTTCGAAGTCCGGAGTCCCCTGTCGACTGAACGCGAAGGACTGTGCGATACCGATCGAACGCATCCCCAAACGCCCCAGCAGACTGCCTTCGGCCGGACCGATAAACAGCACGCCGTCAACGTGGGTCAGGCATTTGAGCACTTCGAAGACTTGCTTCTGGGTCGGCTGGTCGAAGTAAATCAGCAGGTTGCGACAAAACACGAAATCGAATGGCGGGTCACCGGCCAGCAAGGCCGGATCCAGCAGATTGCCGACCTGCAAGCGCACCTGCTCCTGCACACACGGGTTCAGGCGATAGCTGTCACCCTCGGCAATGAAATGGCGATCGCGAAACGCAATGTCGTCGCCCCGAAAGGAATTCCTGCCGTACAAGGCGCGCCCGGCTTTTTCCACCGACAGCGGGCTGACGTCCATGCCGTCGACCTTGAACTGGTGCGGCTTGAGCCCGGCATCGAGCAATGCCATGGCGATCGAGTAGGGTTCCTCGCCAGTGGAACACGGCAGGCTGAGGATCCGCAGCGCACGCAGATTGTTGATTTCAGCCAGACGTTTGCTCGCCAGTTTCGCCAGGGTGGCGAAGGATTCCGGATAACGGAAGAACCAGGTTTCCGGAACGATCACCGCTTCGATCAACGCCTGCTGTTCGTCCCGCGAGCCCTGCAAGGTGCGCCAATACTCATCGGCCGAGGGTGCTTGCGCCGCAATGCTGCGCTGGCGCACCGCTCGCTCGATGATTGCCAGCCCCACGGAAGTCACGTCGAGTCCGATACGCTCCTTGAGGAAGTCGAAAAAACGCTGATCGCTGTTCATGGCCGCTCCTCCAACAGCGCCGGATCCAGTGGCGGCGAGGGGAACAACAAGGCGCGAACCTGTTCGTCCAGCAGATCGCTGACCCGTACCCATTGCAGCAAGCCCTGCTCGTCCTTGCGCACCGGCCCGAGGTAAGGCGCCTGGCGATTGTCCAGACCGTAGGGCTGAAAATCCGCCGGATCGCAGCGCAAGGTGTCGGTCGCCTGTTCCAGAATCAATCCGAGCAACTGTGTTTCGGTAGTTTCATCCGGGCGATAGTTGACCAGCACCAGTCGCGTGCTGGTACGGGCCTGCGCAGGCGTACCAAACGTCAGTGCGCTCAAGTCGATCACCGGCACCACGGTGCCCCGATAGGCGAACACCCCGGCGACCCAGACGGGTGCATGGGGAATGGGCTTCAAGGGCAGGCGCGGCAGCACTTCCGTCACCTCGATGGCTTGCAACGCATAGCGCTCGCTGCCGATGCGGAACACCAGAAACAATGCATGCGGCGCCTGCTTCACGGCAGAGCGTTTGGCCGAGATTTCGCTCATCAGACTTTGAATCGCGTAACGCCGCTGCGCAGCCCGACGGCCACCTGGCTCAGCTCATCGATGGCGAAACTGGCCTGACGCAGAGACTCGACGGTCTGGCTGCTGGCATCGCCCAACTGCACCAGCGCGTGGTTGATCTGCTCGGCGCCGGTGGCCTGGGCCTGCATGCCTTCGTTGACCATCAGCACCCGCGGCGCCAGCGCCTGAACCTGATGGATGATCTGCGACAACTGCTCGCCGACTTGCTGCACCTCGGACATGCCGCGACGCACTTCCTCGGAGAACTTGTCCATGCCCATGACCCCGGCCGATACCGCCGACTGGATCTCGCGAACCATCTGYTCGATGTCATAGGTGGCCACCGCCGTCTGGTCCGCCAGACGCCGCACTTCGGTGGCGACCACGGCAAAACCGCGTCCGTATTCCCCGGCCTTCTCGGCCTCGATGGCGGCGTTGAGCGACAACAGGTTGGTCTGGTCGGCGACCTTGACGATGGTCACCACCACCTGATTGATGTTGCCGGCCTTCTCGTTGAGGATCGCCAGTTTGGCGTTGACCAGATCGGCTGCGCCCATCACCGAGTGCATGGTTTCCTCCATGCGTGCCAGGCCCTGCTGGCCGGAACCGGCGGCTACGGAAGCCTGATCGGCGGCGGTGGAAACCTCGGTCATGGTGCGCACCAGATCCCGGGAAGTGGCGGCGATTTCACGGGAAGTCGCACCGATTTCCGTGGTGGTGGCGGCAGTTTCGGTGGCGGTGGCTTGTTGCTGCTTGGACGTCGCGGCGATCTCGGTCACCGACGTGGTCACCTGCACCGACGAACGCTGGGCCTGGGACACCAGGGATGTGAGCTCGGTCATCATGTCATTGAAGCCGGTCTCTACCGCGCCGAATTCGTCCTTGCGCTCCAGATTCAGGCGGCTGCTGAGGTCACCGGTGCGCATGATTTCGAGGATTTTCACGATGCGGTTCATCGGCGCCATGATGGCGCGCATCAACAACAGGCCGCAGAGGGCGGCGGCCAGCACCGCGATCGCCAGGGAAATGCCCATGATGACTTTGGCGGTGAGCACCGCATCATCAATGGCCGCGATTTCTCTGTCCGCCACAGTCTTGTTATGACGCAGGATGTCATTGACCTTCATTCGACCCGCTATCCAGGTCGGGGTCAGTTCACCTTTGAACATGTTGACGGCCTCGGCGTTCTGGTTGCGTTTATACAACTCGATCACCTCGGCCAGAATCCGGTGGTAGTCCTCATGAAGTTTTTCGAAGGCTGCGTAATCGACCCTGTCTTCTTCGTCGGTAATCGTTGCACGGTAGAGGTCCATCTGCTCGTTCAACCGCTCAGCGAAGCCCTTGAAGTTCGCGGCATCCTCGGCACTGAAGCCCTGCCCTTCCTCCAGGCCGAGCATGGCCTGAATGCGTACATAACTGTCGGACCACGCGCCACGAATCATCGAACTGTAATACAACCCTGGCAGAGCGTCCTCACGCACGCTGGCCTCGCTGTTTTCGATCGTCAACAGCCGGGAATACGAGACGACCACCATCAGCAACATGATGGCGATAATTACCGCAAAGCTCGCCAAAATGCGTTGGCGTAACGTCCAGTTCTTCACAGTCAATCCTCGGGGCCTGATTCGAAATGCGGGGAGTATAGCCGAGGGTGGTGTTTCATTTATAAGACGGTGCGCACCGCTTCTCATCCCGTTGAAAAAAGGCGGGATGGGTGCCTGGGATGATTGGGCAGAAAGGGACCGTGCAATAGTCATTGGGGAGGTGTTGTGGCCGAAAACGCCATCGCGAGCAAGCTCGCTCCCACATTGAATCTCTGGCGTACACAAAATCTGTGATCACTGAAGATCCCCCTGTGGGAGCGAGCTTGCTCGCGATGGCGGACTGAAGGTTTACAGGGAAGCCTGGCGAACCTGCTTCTCCAGCTCGGCCTTCAACCCCGGCTCCAGCTTGAGCTGGCGCGCCAGCTCGTCGAGGTAGGCCTTCTCCATGAAGTTTTCCTCATCCACCATCATCACGCTGGCGATGTACATCTCGGCGGCGATTTCCGGGGAGCGGGCGGCGCGGGCGACATCGCTCGGGTCCAGCGGCTTGTTGAGCTCGGCGTGCAGCCAGTGTTGCAGTTCCTGATCGCTGTCGAGCCGGGTGAATTCGCCTTCGATCAAGGCACGCTCACGCTCATCGACATGACCGTCAGCCTTGGCCGCCGCCACCAGCGCCTTGAGAATCGCCTGACTGTGCAGCTCGACTTGCGCGGCCGGCACGCGGTCCAGGGTTTGCGGTTCCGTACCGGCCGCACCGCCCTGCTGCGCTTGCCAGTTGCCGTAGGCTTTGTAAGCCAGCGCGCCCAACGCGGCGAGACCGCCGTAGACCGCAACCTTGCCCCCGACTTTACGGGCCTTTTTGCTGCCGAGCAGCAAGCCCATGGCGCCTGCCGCCAATGCCCCGCCACTCGCGCCGGAGAGCAAGCTACCGAGGACACTGGTGCCACCGCTCGCACCCTTTTGCTGGGAGCTACCGGCCTTGTTCTGCAACAGGTCCTGGCCGGATTTGAGTAGTTGATCGAGCAATCCACGGGTGTTCATTTGCCGCCTCCACAAGACGTTTAACCTGAAACCAAGGCCACCAGCCTAGATCGAAAGTGCCCACGTCCCGTCGGCGAGAGTGCTTCCAGATGTTGCATCCCCTCAATGCGCGCATTGCCGCTTGCGCCTACCTATCAGAAAAAACGATATACACTCTCACCAATCGATAAAAACAGCCCACCGGGTGCTTTCCCATGATGACCTTGCGTCAGATCCGTCATTTCATCGCCGTGGCCGAGACTGGCTCTATCTCCGCCGCCGCACAAACCGCGTTCATTTCCCAGTCGACCCTGACCCTGGCGATCCAGCAACTGGAAGAGGAAATCGGCGTCAGCCTGTTCAGCCGCCATGCCAAGGGCATGACCCTGACCCACCAGGGCCATCAATTCCTGCGTCAGGCGCACTTGATCCTGGCCACGGTGGATAACGCCAAGCGCAGCCTGCAACAGAGCACCGATCAGGTCGCCGGACAGTTGATCGTCGGCGTGACCAGCCTGGTGGCCGGTTATTACCTGGCGGATTTGCTCACCCGCTTCCAGCGCGCCTACCCCAACGTGGAAATCCGCGTGATGGAGGATGAGCGCCCCTACATCGAGCATTTGCTGGTCAGCGGCGAGATCGATGTCGGCGTACTGATCCTGTCCAACCTCGAAGACCGCCACGCCTTGCAGACCGAAGTGCTGACCCACTCACCGCACCGGCTATGGCTGCCGGCCCAGCACCCGTTGCTGGAACACGACAGCATCAACCTCGCCGACGTGGCCCGCGAGCCTTTGATTCAACTGAACGTCGATGAAATGGACCGCAACGCCCAGCGCATGTGGTCAGCAGCCTCACTGCAACCGCGCATCACCCTGCGCACGGCTTCGACCGAAGCGGTGCGCAGCCTGGTGGCCGCCGGATTGGGCGTGTCGATCCAGCCCGACATGACCTATCGCCCGTGGTCACTGGAGGGCGACATCATCGAAGCGCGGCCGATTGCCGACCTCAGCCAGACCCTGGATGTCGGCCTGGCGTGGCGTCGCGGTACCGCGCGGCCGGCGCTGGTGGACCCGTTTCTCACGGTCGCCCGCGAACAACCCCAAGGCGGGCGCAAGCCATCTATTTAATCGAACGCCACCTTCAGTATTTAGTATTTGTTGTCCTCGGGTCCGCGAACTAGTCTTGTTGCATCTAATAAAGACGGCCGGGCCCCAGCCACTGGGAGCGCTGCCATGTCTACACAAGAAGCCACACAAAAAACGAGAACCCGAAAAATGGCTGGCGCGCAGACCCCGTTGTTCACCGCATTGTTGATCGATGGTGAATTAGTCGCCGGTCAAGGCTGCGTCGAGCCGATTCTCAACCCCGCCACCGGGGAAGTCCTGACCCGGATCGCCGAAGCCAGCACCGAGCAAGTCGAAGCCGCGATCCTCGCCGCCCACCGAGCCTTTGCCGGTTGGTCACGCACCACGCCACAACAGCGTTCGAACCTGTTGCTGGAGATCGCCAACGCCATCGAAAAAAATGCCGACCTGCTGGCCCGCCTAGAATCCATGAACTGCGGCAAGCCGTTGCACCTGGCCCGTCAGGATGACCTGAATGCCACGGTCGACGTGTTCCGCTTCTTCGCAGGTGCCGTGCGCTGCCAGACCGGCCAACTCAGCGGCGAATACCTGCCGGGCTACACCAGCATGGTCCGTCGCGATCCTATCGGGGTCGTGGCGTCGATTGCGCCGTGGAACTACCCGATCATGATGGCCGCGTGGAAAATCGCCCCGGCCCTCGCCGCCGGCAACACCCTGGTGTTCAAGCCGTCGGAACACACGCCGCTGTCGATCCTCGCCCTGGCGCCAGCGCTGGCCGAGATCCTGCCACGGGGTGTGATCAACATCGTTTGCGGTGGTGGCGAAGGCGTCGGCAGCCACCTGGTKAATCACCCTAAAGTGCGCATGGTGTCGCTGACTGGCGATATCGTCACTGGCCAGAAAATTCTTCAAGCCGCCGCCAAAACCCTCAAACGTACCCACCTCGAACTCGGCGGCAAGGCCCCGGTGATCGTCTGCAACGATGCCGACATTCAGGCCGTGGTCGAAGGCGTGCGCACCTACGGCTATTACAACGCAGGCCAGGATTGTACCGCTGCCTGCCGCATTTATGCCCAAGCCGGGATTCATGACCGTTTGGTGGTCGAACTCGGCGCGGCCGTCAGCAGCCTGCGCTTCGCCGGCAAACGCGACGCCGACAATGAAATCGGCCCGCTGATCAGCACCCGCCAGCGCGACCGCGTGGCCAGTTTTGTCGAACGCGCCCTCGGCCAGCCGCACATCGAGCGGGTGACCGGCGCAGCCGTGCATTCCGGTGCCGGCTTCTATTACCAGCCGACCCTGTTGGCCGGCTGCAAGCAAGGCGATGAAATCGTCCAGCGCGAAGTGTTCGGGCCGGTGGTCACCGTGACTCGCTTCGATGAACTGGAACAAGCGGTGGACTGGGCCAACGATTCGGAATACGGCCTGGCCTCGTCGGTCTGGACCCAGAACCTCGACAAGGCCATGCAGGTCGCGGCGCGCTTGCAGTACGGCTGCACCTGGATCAACAGCCACTTCATGCTGGTCAGCGAAATGCCCCATGGCGGCCTGAAGCGTTCGGGCTACGGCAAAGACCTGTCCAGCGATTCGCTTCAGGACTACAGCGTGGTGCGGCACATCATGGCCCGCCATGGCGAGCATCTCTGACTACGCTTATAACAAGCCACCAACGGCATGCTTCACCACGTTCAAGACACTGCCCCGACCATAATTAAAGAAGAGGGAATTCCCATGTTCGTGCACAAGACCGCACTGCTCAGTGCAATCACCACCGCGCTGCTGGCCAGTGCCAGTGTCCAGGCCGCCGAGCCGCTCAAAGCTGTCGGGGCGGGCGAAGGCCAACTGGATATTGTGGCTTGGCCCGGCTACATCGAACGTGGCGAGAGCGACAAGGCCTACGACTGGGTGACCGGTTTCGAGAAGGAAACCGGCTGCAAGGTCAACGTCAAGACCGCGGCCACCTCCGATGAAATGGTTAGCCTGATGGCCAAGGGCGGTTATGACCTGGTCACCGCATCCGGCGATGCCTCTCTGCGCCTGATCGTCGGCAAGCGTGTACAGCCGATCAACACCGCGTTGATCCCGAACTGGAAAAACCTCGACCCGCGCCTCAAGGATGGACCGTGGTACGTGGTCAACAAGCAGACCTACGGCGCCCCGTATCAGTGGGGCCCGAACGTGCTGATGTACAACACCAACGTGTTCAAGACCGCGCCCACCAGTTGGGGCGTGCTGTTCAATGCGGAAAACCTGCCGGACGGCAAGCCGAACAAGGGCCGTGTGCAGGCCTATGACGGCCCGATCTACATCGCCGACGCGGCGCTGTACCTGAAGACCGCCAAGCCGGAACTGGGCATCCAGAACCCCTACGAACTGACCGAAGCCCAATACAAGGCCGTGCTCGACCTGTTGCGCGCCCAGCAGCCGTTGATCCACCGCTACTGGCACGACACCACGGTACAGATGAGCGACTTCAAGAACGAAGGCGTGGTCGCCTCCGGCGCGTGGCCGTATCAGGTCAACGGCCTGATGAACGAGAAGCAGCCAATCGCCTCGACCATCCCGAAAGAAGGCGCCACCGGTTGGGCCGACACCACCATGATGCACGCCGAGGCCAAGCACCCGAACTGCGCCTACAAGTGGATGAACTGGTCGCTGCAACCGAAAGTCCAGGGTGACGTAGCGGCGTGGTTCGGCTCGTTGCCAGCGGTTCCGGCGGCGTGCAAGGAGAGCGAACTGCTCGGCGCCGAAGGCTGCAAGACCAACGGATTCGACCAGTTCGACAAGATCGCCTTCTGGAAAACCCCGCAAGCTGAAGGCGGCAAGTTCGTACCGTACAGCCGCTGGACCCAGGACTACATCGCGATCATGGGCGGCAGGTAACCCGCCCTCCCCTGTGGGAGCGAGCTTGCTCGCGATGAGGGCATTACAGTCAGTATCTCTATCGACTGACACTCCGCCATCGCGAGCAAGCTCGCTCCCACATTTGATCACCGTCGTTGCCGCTTCCGCGCTCGGCTGGCAGATAAAAGATGTTCGTTTTTTCAGAAGTCCAGGCAGGGCCGCTGCGACGGCCTTCGCCTTTTTGGAGCACCGCACCATGACGCTTGCAGTCCAGTTCACCAACGTTTCCCGTCAGTTCGGCGAAGTGAAAGCCGTTGACCGGGTTTCCATCGACATCCAGGACGGCGAGTTTTTCTCCATGCTGGGGCCTTCCGGCTCGGGCAAAACCACCTGCTTGCGCCTGATCGCCGGTTTTGAACAACCGAGCGCAGGTTCCATCCGGATTCATGGCGAAGAGGCCGCCGGCCTGCCGCCGTACCAGCGTGACGTGAACACCGTGTTCCAGGATTACGCGCTGTTCCCGCACATGAACGTTCGCGACAACGTCGCCTACGGCTTGAAGGTTAAAGGCATCGGCAAGGCTGAACGCCTCAAGCGCGCCGAAGAATCCCTGGAGATGGTCGCCCTCGGCGGCTACGGCGAGCGTAAGCCGGTGCAGCTCTCCGGTGGTCAGCGCCAGCGTGTGGCCCTCGCCCGCGCTTTGGTCAACCGTCCACGGGTGCTGCTGCTCGACGAACCCCTCGGTGCACTCGACCTGAAACTGCGCGAGCAAATGCAGGGCGAGTTGAAGAAGCTGCAACGCCAGCTCGGCATCACCTTCATTTTCGTCACCCACGACCAGACCGAAGCACTGTCGATGTCCGACCGCGTGGCCGTGTTCAACAAGGGCCGCATCGAACAAGTCGATAGTCCGCGCAACCTGTACATGAAACCGGCCACCACCTTCGTGGCGGAATTCGTTGGCACTTCCAACGTGATTCGCGGCGACCTGGCCAGGCAGTTGAGTGGCAACCCGCAGCCGTTCTCGATTCGCCCGGAGCATGTGCGTTTCGCCGAAGGCCCGCTGGCCAGCCACGAAATCGAAGTCACCGGCTTGCTCCACGATATCCAGTACCAGGGCAGCGCCACCCGCTACGAGCTGAAACTGGAAAACGGCCAGACCCTGAACATCAGCCAGGCCAACAACCAATGGCAGGACACCAGCGCACAACACCAGACCGGCCAACGCATCAGTGCACGCTGGGCGCGTGAAGCCATGATTGCATTGCACGACACCGTTGCGGGCGGGGTGTGACATGAACACCCTGGCTATCTCCCAAACCCAGTCGGGCGGCTCGCCGTTGCGCCGGTTCTCCAACCTGCTGTATCGCCGGCCAAACCTATACCTGTCGATGCTGCTGGTGCCACCGCTGCTGTGGTTCGGCGCGATCTACCTGGGCTCGTTGCTGGTGCTGCTGTGGCAGGGTTTCTACACCTTCGATGACTTCACCATGGCGGTCACCCCTGACCTGACCCTGGCGAACTTCACCGCGCTGTTCCAGCCGTCGAACTTCGACATCATCCTGCGCACCCTGGGCATGGCGATTGTCGTGTCGATGGCCAGCGCCGTCGTCGCGTTCCCGATTGCCTACTACATGGCGCGCTACACCACGGGCAAGACCAAGGCGTTTTTCTACATCGCGGTGATGATGCCGATGTGGGCCAGTTACATCGTCAAGGCGTACGCCTGGACGCTGCTGCTGGCCAAGGGTGGCGTGGCGCAGTGGTTCGTGCAGCACCTGGGGCTGGAACCGGTTCTGCAATTGGTGCTGGGCATTCCGGGCGTTGGCGGCAGCACCTTGTCGACCTCGCATCTGGGGCGCTTCATGGTATTCGTCTACATCTGGTTGCCGTTCATGATCCTGCCGATCCAGGCCTCGCTGGAGCGCCTGCCGCCGTCGCTGCTGCAAGCCTCCGCCGACCTCGGTGCCAAGCCGCGCCAGACCTTTACGCAAGTGATTCTGCCGCTGTCGATCCCGGGTATCGCCGCAGGTTCCATCTTCACCTTCTCGCTGACCCTGGGCGACTTCATCGTACCGCAACTGGTCGGCCCGCCCGGCTACTTCGTCGGCAGCATGGTGTATGCCCAGCAAGGCGCGATCGGCAACATGCCGATGGCCGCAGCGTTCACCCTGGTGCCGATCGTGCTGATCGCCATCTACCTGTCCATCGTCAAACGACTGGGGGCCTTCGATGCACTCTGAATCTTCATCTCAAGGGCAGGCCTCTCTCGGCCTGCGCATTGCCGCCTGGGGCGGGTTGCTGTTCCTGCACTTCCCGATCCTGATCATCTTCCTGTACGCCTTCAACACCGAAGACGCTGCGTTCAGCTTTCCGCCCAAGGGCTTCACCCTGAAGTGGCTCAGCGTGGCGTTCTCACGGCCGGACGTGCTCGAAGCCATCAAGCTGTCGTTGCAGATCGCCTCGATTGCCACCCTGATCGCCATGGTCCTCGGCACGCTGGCGTCCGCCGCGTTGTACCGCCGGGACTTCTTCGGCAAGCAAGGCATCTCGCTGATGCTGATCCTGCCGATTGCCCTGCCGGGGATCATCACCGGGATCGCGTTGCTGGCGACCTTCAAGACATTGGGCATCGAGCCGGGGATGTTCACCATCATCGTCGGCCACGCGACCTTCTGCGTGGTGATTGTCTACAACAACGTCATCGCCCGCTTGCGCCGCACCTCCCACAGCTTGATCGAGGCCTCGATGGACCTCGGCGCCGACGGCTGGCAGACCTTCCGCTACATCATCCTGCCGAACCTCGGCTCGGCGTTGCTGGCCGGCGGCATGCTGGCGTTTGCCCTGTCGTTCGACGAAATCATCGTCACCACCTTCACCGCCGGCCATGAACGCACCCTGCCGCTGTGGCTGCTCAACCAGCTCAGCCGCCCACGGGACGTGCCGGTGACCAACGTCGTGGCGATGCTGGTGATGCTGGTGACCATGCTGCCGATTCTTGGTGCGTATTACCTGACCCGGGGCGGCGAAAGCGTTGCCGGTAGCGGCGGGAAGTAACCAAATAACCACTGAAGGAACCGAATCCCTGTAGGAGTGAGCCTGCTCGCGATGACTGACTGTCATTCAACAGTGATGTCGACTGTAAGACCGCTATCGCGAGCAGGCTCACTCCTACATTTAGATCCGGTTCAGGCAGCAAAATAAAAGTGTTAGTGAGGACAGAGCCATGCAAACCAAACTCTTGATCAACGGCCAACTGCAAAGCGGCGAAGGCCCCGCCCAACCGGTGTTCAACCCGGCACAGGGTCGTGTGCTGGTGGAAATCAACGAAGCCAGCGCAGCCCAGGTCGATGCAGCCGTACGCGCCGCCGACGCCGCGTTCGACAGCTGGTCGCAGACCCCGCCGAAAGCGCGTTCGCTGCTGCTGCTCAAACTCGCCGATGCCATCGAGGCCCATGGCGAAGAGCTGGCCAAACTGGAATCGGACAACTGCGGCAAGCCTTACAGCGCCGCGCTGAACGACGAGATCCCGGCGATTGCCGACGTGTTCCGCTTCTTCGCCGGCGCCAGCCGCTGCATGAGCGGTTCGGCCGGTGGCGAATACCTGCCCGGCCACACCTCGATGATCCGCCGCGACCCGGTGGGCGTGATCGCCTCCATCGCGCCCTGGAACTACCCGTTGATGATGGTCGCCTGGAAAATCGCCCCGGCCCTGGCCGCCGGTAATACCGTGGTGCTCAAGCCGTCGGAACAAACCCCACTGACCGCCCTGCGCCTGGCCGAACTGGCGTCGGACATTTTCCCGGCTGGTGTGCTCAACCTGGTGTTCGGTCGTGGCCCTACCGTCGG
Source organism: Pseudomonas sp. P4_C3 (assembly GCF_056402075.1). NCBI lineage: Bacteria > Pseudomonadati > Pseudomonadota > Gammaproteobacteria > Pseudomonadales > Pseudomonadaceae > Pseudomonas > Pseudomonas sp. P4_C3. Next base: position 53,352 of record NZ_JBFUIC010000003.1, on the reverse strand, counting down.
CAGCCCTCTGGTCACCCACCCGAAAGTGCGCATGGTGTCGCTGACCGGCTCGATTGCCACCGGCTCGAACATCATTTCCAGCACTGCCGACAGCGTCAAACGCATGCACATGGAATTGGGCGGCAAAGCCCCGGTGATCATCTTCGACGACGCCGATATCGACGCCGCCGTCGAAGGCATCCGCACCTTCGGTTTCTACAACGCCGGGCAAGACTGCACCGCCGCCTGCCGCATCTATGCCCAGGCAGGCATCTACGACAAGTTCGTCGAGAAACTCGGAGCGGCCGTCAGCAGCATCAAGTACGGCTTGCAGGATGATCCATCGACCGAACTCGGCCCGCTGATCACCGCGCAACACCGCGACCGCGTGGCCGGTTTCGTCGAACGCGCCGTAGCCCAGCCGCATATCCGCCTGATCACTGGCGGTAAAGCTGTCGACGGCGACGGGTACTTCTTCGAACCGACCGTGCTGGCCGACGCGCAGCAGGACGACGAGATCGTGCGCCGCGAAGTGTTCGGGCCAGTGGTGTCGGTGACCAGATTCAGCGATGAAGCACAGGTGCTGGGCTGGGCCAACGATTCGGAGTACGGCCTGGCCTCTTCCGTGTGGACCGCCGACGTCGGCCGTGCCCATCGCCTGTCGGCCCGTTTGCAGTACGGCTGCACCTGGGTGAATACACACTTCATGCTCGTCAGTGAAATGCCTCACGGAGGTCAGAAACTGTCCGGCTATGGCAAGGACATGTCCATGTACGGGTTGGAGGACTACACCGTTGTGCGGCATGTGATGTTCAAGCACTAGAAAAAGCATCGCGAGCAAGCTCGCTCCYACAKGKACTGCGCAGTCCATGTAGGAGCGAGCTTGCTCGCGATGGCGTCACCGCAACTTCAAGGAAGAAACCGGCACCCAGCACCACCAGGCTCCACCCCAAAGAAGACAAAACAATAACCACCGATCCGGGCGGTGCCTTCAAGGCCCCGTCACGGTTTCGGACATCCGAAATCTGCCGATTTTCCGGAGTAACTACACATGAGTGCATCACCCGATCTCTCTGCAGCCCTTGCCGACAGCGATGCCGAGCAACTACGCAAGCTGGGCTACACCTCCAACTTCAACCGCAGCATGAGCCTGTGGGAAAACTTCGCCCTGGGCTTCACTTACCTATCCCCGGTCGTCGGGGTGTATACCCTGTTCGGCCTGTGCCTGGCCGCGGGCGGGCCACCGATGTTCTGGGCTTACTTGCTGGTCGGTTGCGGCCAGTTGCTGGTGTGCCTGATCTTCGGCGAAGTGGTTTCGCAGTTCCCGATTTCCGGCGGCGTGTACCCATGGGCTCGCCGCTTGGTGGGCAAGCGCTGGGCGTGGATGGTCGGCTGGATCTACTCCATCGCCCTGTGCGTGACCATCGCGGCGGTTGCCGTAGGTGCCGGTCCGTACCTCGCCGCCATGATGGGCTTTGAACCGAGCGACAACACCAACATCATCATCGCCCTGTTCCTGACGCTGTTTGCCACTCTGGTCAACCTCAGCGGCACCAAAGTGCTGGCGCGGATCGCCATGTTCGGCTTCCTCTGTGAGCTAGTGGGCGCGGTGATCGTCGGCGTTTACCTGCTGATTTTCGAGCGTCATCAACCCATCAGCGTGTTGTTCAACACCTTTGATATCAGTGTCGACGGCTCGTACCTGCCAGCGTTCCTCACCGCTTCGCTGGCGGGGATGTTCCTGTACTACGGCTTCGAGGCCTGCGGCGACGTGGCCGAAGAAACCCCGAACCCGAGCAAGCAGATCCCGGTGGCCATGCGCATGACCATCTACATCGGCGGGATCGCGGCGATGTTCGCCTGCGTGGCGCTGATCCTGGCCGTGCCGGACATGCAGGCCGTGATCAACGGTACCGACAAGGATCCAGTCACCACCATCCTCAACAACGCCTTCGGCCCGGTGGGTTCGAAAGTGGTGATGGGCGTGGTGATGATTTCCTTCATCTCCTGCGTGATCAGCCTGCAAGCGGCGGCCAGTCGTCTGCTGTATTCCTACGCCCGTGATGAAATGGTCATCGGCAGCCGACTGCTGAAAAAGATTTCCCCTACGACTCAGGTTCCAGTTGCCGCGCTGTTCGTGTCCGGTGTCCTGCCGGCGCTGATCATCATCCTCGGTTTCTTCCTGCAAGACGCGGTCGCCACCATCGTCAGCTTCGCGGCCATCGGCATCTACCTGGCGTTCCAGATGATCGTGCTCGCGGCCCTGTACGCCCGCATGAAGGGCTGGAAACCAAGCGGCAAATTCACCCTCGGCGCCTGGGGCTGGGCAGTGAACATCGGCGCACTGGTCTATGGTGTCGGTGCCATCATCAACATGGCCTGGCCACGCACGCCGGATGCCGCGTGGTACATCAACTACGCGATGGTCCTGAGCACTGCCATCGTGATTGGTTTGGGTCTGCTCTACATGTGGATCGCCAAGCCGTATGACCATGGCACGGCGCCTGCGGGGGATGCCTGGAAAGTCAGCCGGTAACGGCATTCGCCCCGGTGCCTTCGTGGTGCCGGGGCGCTCCAAAAAACCGACAAGGATTGAATATGGATATCCCCCCAGACGGGCGTTGAGTCGGTTAACCCCATCTCGTTGCGCTAGCATCTGGCAACACATCCCTCTCTCTCGTTCGTGTTCGCCGCACTAGAGTTTCGTGCAGCCCATGCACGCCTGCGGTTGACGAAACCCCTGGCTCGGCCTAGGGTGTTTACGTCGTTTACAGCGTATACACCCTAGGAGAGCCATCATGGCCTCACCCGTTTTGTCTTTTCGCGTCGAAGAACAATTGGCACAGCAGCTGGATTTATTGGCTGCAGCGACCGACAGAGATCGTCAGTACCATCTCAAGCGTGCATTGGTTCGATATGTGGAAGCCGAGTCCTGGCATCTGCAAGCCATCAGTGACGGCATCGCCGATGCCGACGCGGGGAAACTCACCGATCTGGATGCCGTGAAGGCTAAGTGGGCAAAACGTGCCGAGCGTAGTACTGACTGAAAAAGCCGATAGCGATCTCGATGCCATTCACGAACACTACCGAAAGGTAGTTGGCGCAAAAGCCGCTCTCGAAATCATTTCCACGATGTTGCAATCCTTTGAACTGTTGGAACAGTTTCCCGGCTCGGGCAGGCCTTCAGGCATGCCCGATGTCCGAGAGTTGGTACTTGGCCGTTTTCCCTTTATCGCCCCTTACCGATTTTCCCAAGGCCAGGTACAAGTTCTGCGCGTGCTGCATCAGCGATCCGAGCGTTCCCAGGATTGGTAGATGAGGGCATCCAGCCAGGACGGGATGCCCCATTGCTTCAAAACCTCGAAACACTCCTCATAGCATCCACCAGATACCTCATCGCAATCCTGTCGCTCTCCGAGAGCTCCCGATAGCGCTCCACCAGTTTCATTTCCTCGCTATTGAGTCGGCGTCTTCGTCGCCCCAGGGTCAGACACGGAAGGATTCCCAACAATTCGGTGATGTTCTGTACTTTCGACATGGACGATGTCCTTCTAAACGTCAAAGAAAACTGCAAAAAACCGCATCGCCCTTCCCCCCTTTTCAGCAGCCGCAATGTGCCGACTGAACCGCACCGGTCTTTCGGGCATAAACCGGTCATGTGCACAGAATAGAAATATTCCGGGCGCTGAAAAGCGGTTTTTAGAGTAATTAGTCGAAAAAAGCAGAAATGCCCTGTAAATCAGAAACCCCTGTCGGAATTGTTTCCCGACATGTCTTGTTTCATTGCCGAGCCGGCGCAGTGCCATCAATCAATTTTGCTCCGCAATCGAACGGTTTAAGCTGTCGGGCATCTGTTTAAAAGTCCGTTGCGTTTGGCCGAAGGCATGTCCGAACCGATATTTCTGATCCAGCACGTGCCAGGAACGGCGCGGGATTGCTCAAGACAGGTTGTATTTATGCACCGCAGGAACTTGCTCAAAGCCTCCATGGCCATCGCGGCCTACACCGGTTTGTCCGCCACGGGCCTGTTGGCGGCCCAGGCCTGGGCCGCCAGTGGCGGCACCGCTGATGGCGAGGCCACCGCGTTCGATTTCGAGGCGCTGAAGCTCCAGGCCAAACAGCTCGCCAGCAATCGCTACCAGGACACCGAGCAACAGTTGCCGCCAACCCTGGCGACCATGACGCCGCAGAACTTCAATGCGATCCGCTACGACGGCAATCATTCGTTGTGGAAAGAGCTCAAGGGTCAGCTGGACGTGCAGTTCTTCCACGTCGGCATGGGGTTCAAGCAGCCGGTGCGCATGTACAGCGTCGATCCGAAAACCCGCATGGCCCGCGAGGTGCATTTCCGCCCGTCGCTGTTCAACTATGAAAACACCACGGTCGACACCGCACAGCTCAAGGGCGACCTGGGTTTCTCCGGCTTCAAGCTGTTCAAGGCCCCGGAACTGGACAAGCACGACGTCGTGTCTTTCCTCGGCGCCAGTTACTTCCGTGCGGTAGACGCCACCGGCCAGTACGGCTTGTCGGCCCGCGGACTGGCGATCGACACCTACGCCAAGAAGCGCGAAGAATTTCCCGACTTCACCAAGTTCTGGTTCGAGACACCGGACAAGGACAGCACCCGCTTCGTGGTCTACGCCCTGCTCGATTCGCCGAGCGCCACCGGTGCCTACCGCTTCGATATCGACTGCCAGGCCGAGCGCGTGGTGATGGAGATCGATGCCCACGTCAACGCTCGCACCGCCATCGACCAACTGGGCATTGCGCCGATGACCAGCATGTTCAGTTGCGGCACCCACGAACGCCGGATGTGCGACACCATTCACCCGCAAATCCACGACTCCGATCGCCTGGCCATGTGGCGCGGCAACGGCGAGTGGATCTGCCGCCCGCTGAATAACCCGGCGACCCTGCAATTCAATGCCTTCGCCGATACCGACCCGAAGGGCTTCGGCCTGGTGCAGACCGACCACGAGTTCGCCAGCTATCAGGACACCGTCGACTGGTACAGCCGCCGCCCAAGCCTGTGGGTCGAACCGACCACCCCATGGGGCGAAGGCTCGGTCGATCTGCTGGAGATTCCCACCACCGGCGAAACCCTGGACAACATCGTCGCCTTCTGGACCCCGAAGAAACCGGTGGCGGCCGGCGATTCGCTGAACTACGGCTACAAACTCTATTGGAGCGCACTGCCACCGGTCGGCACACCACTGGCGCGAGTCAATGCGACCCGTTCAGGCATGGGCGGTTTCACCGAAGGCTGGGCGCCGGGCGAGCATTACCCGCCAGTCTGGGCCCGTCGTTTTGCCGTGGACTTCACCGGCGGTGGCCTGGACCGCTTGCCTGAAGGCGCGGGCATCGAGCCGGTGGTCACTTGCTCGAACGGCGAGGTCAAGGATTTCAGCGTGCTCAAGCTCGATGACATCAAGGGCTACCGCATCCTGTTTGACTGGTACCCGACCAATGACAGCGTGGAGCCTGTCGAGCTGCGCCTGTTCATCCGCACCAACGACCGCACGCTGAGCGAAACCTGGTTGTATCAGTACTTCCCGCCAGCCCCGGACAAGCGCAAATATCCCTGACAGCCAAGTAGCACCAACCACCATTCGGTTTTCCGAACGCGACCTGCGGGTCAGTTCGGTTAACCGGATCATCCAACCTCAATATTCGCGCCATAAATATTTAATTTCCTTATAAATCAATAACATGATTCATTGGCACTGGTCTGGCACGAGTCATGCTCTACACTTCTTCGACGAATGTCCTTTGCGCCCTCTCTCAGTAGCGCTCAGGTGATTTGCAGCACAAAAGGGCCGATGAACTGGCTCCATAAAAAAAACAATGTCGAGGAAAATTTGATGCGCATCATTCCCCATATCCTGGGCGCAGCCATTGCTGCCGCTCTGATCAGCACGCCAGTGTTCGCCGCCGAACTCACCGGCACCCTGAAGAAGATCAAAGAGTCCGGTGTCATCACCCTCGGACATCGTGACGCGTCCATTCCGTTTTCCTACATCGCGGATGCTTCCGGCAAACCGGTCGGCTACTCCCACGACATCCAGCTGAAAGTCGTCGAAGCGCTGAAAAAAGACCTCGACATGCCGAACCTCCAGGTCAAGTACAACCTGGTGACTTCGCAAACCCGTATCCCGCTGGTGCAGAACGGCACCGTGGACCTGGAGTGCGGTTCCACCACCAACAACGTCGAGCGTCAGCAGCAAGTTGACTTCTCCGTTGGCATCTTCGAAATCGGTACTCGCCTGCTGTCCAAGGCAGACTCCAAGTACAAGGATTTCCCTGACCTGGCCGGCAAGAACGTCGTGACCACCGCCGGCACCACGTCCGAGCGCATCCTCAAGGCGATGAACGCCGACAAGCAGATGGGCATGAACGTCATCTCGGCCAAAGACCACGGCGAATCCTTCCAGATGCTGGAAACCGGCCGTGCCGTGGCTTTCATGATGGACGACGCCCTGCTGGCAGGTGAAGCAGCCAAGGCCAAGAATGCGAAAGACTGGGCAGTGACCGGTACTCCACAGTCCTACGAAATCTACGGCTGCATGGTGCGCAAAGGCGACGAGCCGTTCAAAAAGGCTGTGGATGACGCCATCAAGGCCACCTACGCATCGGGCGAGATCAACAAGATCTACGAAAAATGGTTCATGCAGCCAATCCCGCCAAAAGGCCTGAACCTGAACTTCCCGATGAGCGACGAGCTCAAGGCCCTGATCGCCAAACCGACCGATAAAGCGGCTGACGACAAGAAATCCTGATTTCTGACTAACCTTATCTCCTGACAGGGCGCAAGCCCTTTCAGGAGGTTGTCACTCCCTGCTGGCATTTCTGGAAACACTCGAACCGGTGGCTGTCGAGCCGAGCGCGTGTGCCTGTCCCTCAAGGACAGGCGGGAACGGAGCTTCCCCAAGCGGGTACTTGTACATCGATCGAATCCGAGGGGAGACCCTAATGAATTACAACTGGGACTGGGGCGTGTTCTTCAAGTCCACCGGCGTGGGCAGCGAGACCTATTTCGACTGGTACCTGACCGGTTTGGGCTGGACCATCGGCATCGCCATCGCGGCCTGGATCATCGCCTTGACACTGGGCTCGATCCTGGGCGTCATGCGTACCGTGCCGAATCGCATCGTATCGGGCATCGCCACCTGCTACGTCGAACTCTTCCGTAACGTGCCGCTGCTGGTTCAGCTGTTCATCTGGTACTTCCTGGTGCCCGATCTGCTGCCTGCCGACCTGCAAGAGTGGTACAAGCAGGACCTGAACCCGACCACCTCGGCCTTCCTCAGCGTCGTGGTGTGCCTGGGCCTGTTCACCACCGCCCGGGTTTGCGAACAGGTGCGTACCGGTATCCAGGCCCTGCCCAAGGGCCAGGAAGCCGCGGCCCGCGCCATGGGTTTCAAGCTGCCGCAGATCTACTGGAACGTGCTGCTGCCCCAGGCCTACCGGATCATCATTCCGCCGCTTACCTCGGAATTTTTGAACGTATTCAAGAACACCTCCGTGGCCTCGCTGATCGGCCTGATGGAACTGCTGGCGCAGACCAAACAGACCGCCGAGTTCTCCGCCAACCTGTTCGAAGCCTTCACCCTGGCAACGCTGATCTACTTCACCCTGAACATGAGCCTGATGCTGCTGATGCGCATGGTCGAGAAGAAAGTCGCCGTGCCTGGCCTGATTTCCGTAGGGGGTAAATGATGGAATTCGACTTCTCGGGCATCATCCCGTCCCTGCCGGGCCTGTGGAACGGCATGATCATGACCCTCAAGCTGATGGCCATGGGCGTGGTCGGCGGGATTATCCTCGGCACCATCCTGGCGCTGATGCGTCTGTCCCACAGCAAACTGCTGTCGAACATCGCCGGTGCCTACGTTAACTATTTCCGTTCGATCCCGTTGCTGCTGGTCATCACCTGGTTCTACCTGGCGGTGCCGTTCGTGCTGCGCTGGATCACCGGCGAAGACACCCCGATCGGCGCGTTCGCCTCCTGCATCGTGGCATTCATGATGTTCGAAGCCGCGTACTTCTGCGAAATCGTCCGCGCCGGTGTGCAGTCGATTCCCAAGGGCCAGATGGGCGCTGCCCAGGCGCTGGGCATGACTTACGGCCAGATGATGCGTCTGATCATCCTGCCGCAGGCGTTCCGCAAGATGACTCCGCTGTTGCTGCAACAGAGCATCATCCTGTTTCAGGACACCTCGCTGGTCTACGCCGTCGGCCTGGTGGACTTCCTCAATGCTTCGCGCGCCAGTGGCGACAWCATTGGCCGCTCCAATGAGTTCCTGGTTTTCGCCGGTCTCGTGTACTTCACCATCAGCTTTGCCGCCTCGCAGCTGGTCAAGCGTCTGCAAAAAAGGTTCGCCGTATGATCTCTATCAAAAGCATCAACAAGTGGTATGGGGACTTCCAGGTACTGACTGATTGCAGCACCGAGGTCAAAAAAGGCGAAGTGATCGTGGTGTGCGGGCCATCCGGTTCCGGCAAATCGACCCTGATCAAGTGCGTCAACGCCCTGGAACCGTTCCAGAAAGGCGACATCGTGGTCGACGGCACCTCCATCGCAAACCCGAAGACCAACCTGCCGAAACTGCGTTCGCGCGTGGGCATGGTGTTCCAGCACTTCGAGCTGTTCCCGCACCTGACCATCACCGAAAACCTGACCATCGCGCAGATCAAGGTGTTGGGCCGCAGCAAGGAAGAAGCCACCAAGAAAGGCCTGCAACTGCTCGAGCGCGTAGGTCTTTCGGCCCATGCTCACAAGCATCCTGGCCAACTGTCCGGTGGTCAGCAGCAGCGTGTGRCGATTGCCCGTGCGCTGGCGATGGACCCGATCGTCATGCTGTTCGACGAACCGACCTCGGCGCTGGACCCGGAAATGGTCAACGAAGTGCTCGACGTGATGGTGCAACTGGCCCACGAAGGCATGACCATGATGTGCGTGACCCACGAAATGGGCTTCGCCCGTAAAGTCGCGGACCGGGTGATCTTCATGGACGCCGGCAAGATCATCGAAGACTGCAAGAAAGAGGAGTTCTTCGGCGACATCAATGCCCGTGCGGATCGTACGCAGCACTTCCTGAACAAGATTCTGCAGCACTAATACCAACGTAGCTCGCCCCTACCCTGTAGGAGCGAGCTTGCTCGCGATGGTCGTTAACGATGACGCGTTCATCCTGAATGCACGCGTTGTCCTTGAGTTCTTCGCGAGCAAGCTCGCTCCTACAGTCGGAGTAGGCAGGCAATCGCTGGTTGACCCAAGGCATCTGTGATGAAATGCGACCCCAATCTTTATCGCGCAGCAATGCCATCACTCGCCGTGAAACCCCGTCTGATTCGCCATCTGTTCCTGCCACCGCTGATCATCGCCATGATGATCGGCCTGGGCTATATCGGCTTCTGGATCAGTGAGCACTATGGCATTCGCAGCCTTGGCGAGAACGGTCAGCGTCAGCTGGAACTGCACGCCCGTGCCGTCGAAAGCGAAATCAGCAAATACACCTACCTGCCCAGCCTGCTGGAGCTCGAAACCAGCGTTTCGCAGTTGCTGGCCGACCCGACCCCGGAACACCGGCAAACGGTCAACGATTACCTCGAAGGCCTGAACCGGCGCAGCCGCAGTCGGGCCATCTACGTGATGGACACCACCGGCCGCGTCATGGCCACCAGCAACTGGCGCGATGTCGACAGCTACCTGGGTGAAGACCTGTCCTTTCGCGCCTATTTCCAGAACGCCGTGCGTGGTCAGCCCGGGCGCTTCTACGGCATCGGCAGTACCAACGGCGAACCCGGTTACTACCTGGCCCATGGCCTGGAAGAACACGGCAAGATCATCGGCGTCGCGGTGGTCAAGGTACGCCTGGAAGCCATGGAAGAACGCTGGCAGCGGGCGCGCCTGGAAGCCTTCGTCAGCGACGAGAACGGCATCATCATTCTGTCCAGTGACCCGGCGCGACGTCTGAAATCGGTGGTGCCGCTGAGCGAAGAAACCAAGGAAAAACTCGCCCGCAGCCTGCAGTACTACTGGTTCCCGCTCAACGAACTGCAGCCGCTGGCCCGGGAAACCCTGTCCGAAGGCGTGGAAAAACTCACGTTCCCGGCCAACAGCGAACTGGTGTCCGACGACGAAAACATCAGCTACCTGGCGCAAACCCGGCCGCTCGGCGATACGCCGTGGAATTTCACTCTGCTCACGCCGCTCCAGGATTTGCGCCGCGAAGCGATCAACCAGGGGATTCTGGTGGCGGTGGCGTTTGCCCTCTGTGCCTTTCTGTTGATCGCCTGGAACGAGCGGCGCAAGGTGATCGCCACCCGCCTCGCGGCCCGGGAAGCCTTGCAGGAAGCCAACAATCAGCTGGAGCGTCGGATTACCGAACGCACCACCGACCTGCGCGCCAGCAACGAACGGCTCAAGGCCCAGATCCGCGAACGCCGGCTCGCCGAAGAGACCTTGCGCCGCGCCCAGGATGAACTGGTACAGGCCGGAAAACTCGCGGCCATCGGCCAGATGTCCACCAGCATCGCCCACGAACTGAACCAGCCGCTGGCGGCGCTGCGCACCTTGTCCGGCAATACTGTGCGCTTCCTCGAACGCGGTCAGCTCGACGTGGCCAGCACCAACCTCAAGACCATCAACGAACTGATCGACCGCATGGGCCGGATCACCGCCAGCCTGCGCTCGTTTGCCCGGCGCGGGGACGACAAGGGCCTGGCCTGCCTCGGCAAAGGCGTGGACGCCGCCTTGCAATTGCTCGGCGGCCGGGTGGAAAACATTCACCTGCAACTGCACCGCGATTTCACCGATGTGCAGGTGCAAATCGACCAGACCCGCCTGGAGCAGATTCTGGTCAACCTGATTGGCAACGCCCTCGACGCCATGCAAGCGCAGCCGCAACCCGAGCTGTGGCTCGAAGGCGAAGCGTTCGATGGCAAATACCGCCTGCGCGTGCGTGACAACGGCCACGGCATCGACGCCGAAGCGCGCAAGCACCTGTTCGAACCCTTCTTCACCACCAAACCCGGCGAACAGGGCCTGGGCCTTGGCCTGACCCTTTCCGCCAGCCTGGCCGCCGCCACCGGCGGTCACCTGGGTGTCGAGCACCCGGCCAGCGGTGGTACCACATTCGTCCTCAGTTTACCGTTGGTAAGCCCCACTCCCGCCGAGCCAATATGAACAACGACCTTAGTGTATTGATCGTCGAAGACGACCCCCATGTGCTGCTCGGCTGCCAACAGGCGCTGACCCTGGAAGACATTCCCTGCATTGGCGTGGGCAGCGCCGAAGAAGCCCTGGAGCGGGTCGGCGACGATTTCGCCGGTATTGTCGTCAGCGACATTCGCCTGCCGGGCATCGATGGCCTGGAACTGCTGACGCGGCTCAAGGCCCGCGACCGCAGCCTGCCGGTGGTGCTGATCACCGGACACGGCGACATCTCCATGGCCGTGGGCGCGATGCAGAAAGGCGCCTACGACTTCATGGAAAAGCCGTTCTCCCCGGAGCGCCTGGTGGATGTCGCCCGCCGCGCCCTGGAGCAGCGCAGCCTGGCACGGGAAGTGTCGTCGCTGCGCCGGCAACTGGCCGAGCGCGACTCCCTCGAAGGGCGGATCATCGGACGCTCGCCGGCCATGCAGAACCTGCGGGAACTGATTGCCAACGTCGCCGATACCTCGGCCAACGTGCTGATCGAAGGCGAGACCGGCACCGGCAAGGAGTTGGTCGCGCGCTGCCTGCATGATTTCAGTCGGCGGCACACCAAGCAGTTCGTCGCCCTGAACTGCGGCGGCCTGCCGGAGAACCTGTTCGAAAGCGAAATCTTCGGCCACGAGGCCAACGCCTTTACCGGCGCGGGTAAACGACGGATCGGCAAGATCGAACACGCCGACGGCGGCACGCTGTTCCTCGACGAAGTGGAAAGCATGCCTCTGCCCTTGCAGATCAAACTGCTGCGGGTGTTGCAGGAACGCACCCTCGAACGCCTCGGTTCGAACCAGAGCGTAGCGGTGGATTGCCGGGTGATCGCGGCGACCAAATCCGACCTCGTCGTGTCGAGCAAGGCCGGCGAATTCCGCAGCGACCTGTACTACCGCCTCAACGTGGTGACCCTGGAACTGCCGCCATTGCGCGAGCGCCGTGAGGACATCCTGCAACTGTTCGAGCACTTTTTGCAGCAGTCGTCCCTGCGCTTCGACCGCGCGGTGCCGGAGCTGGACAACCAGACCGTTTCAAACCTGATGAGCCACGACTGGCCGGGCAACGTGCGTGAACTGCGCAACGTTGCCGAGCGCTTTGCCCTGGGCCTGCCGGCATTCAAGAAACCCGGTGCTGGCGGCGGCAATCAAGGCCTGGCCTTTGCCGAAGCGGTGGAAGCGTTCGAGCGCAACCTGCTCAGCGATGCCTTGCAACGCAGCGGCGGCAACCTGACCCAGGCCAGCCAGGAACTGGGCATGGCCAAGACCACGCTGTTCGACAAAGTGAAAAAATACGGGCTAAGCCATTGAGCAAAACCTGATCGCCCACTACCTCTGTAGGACCGAGCCTTCGGCAGCTCCTACAGGGGATTGAGAGGTTAGAGAAGGTTGCGATCGGCCACAGGCTCGATCTGCGCCCAGTGCGACGTGTCTTCACGGTGCTCGCGCAAATACGGCAACACCGCCGCCAGCAACGGCGCCTTGAACGCCTCCTGGAAGCGATGGGCCAGGCCCGGAATCAGGATCAATTGGCTACCTCGCAGATGCGCCGCCAGATGCACCCCGTGCATCACCGGCAACAACGGGTCGGCCGTGCCATGCACCACCAGCGCCGGCACCCGCAACTGATTGAGCAACGCCACCCGGCTCGGCTCGGCGAGAATGGCCATGATCTGGCGTTTCACGCCCTCGGGATTGAACGCCCGATCATAGGACAGCGCCGCCTGATGCAGCAGCACCTGGCGATCATCGATGACCATCGGGCTGCCCAGCGCCGCCAGCAAGTCGGCCTGTTGCTCCAGGGCCACTTCGCGGCTCGGAGCACCGCGCCGGGACAACAACTGCACCAGCGCCGCACTCGGTGCCGGCAAGCCTTCGGCGCCGGAGGTAGTCATGATCAGGGTCAGGCTCTCGACCCGTTGCGGTGCCATGGCCGCCATGTGCTGGGCGATCATCCCGCCCATGCTGGCGCCCAACACGTGGAATTGATCGATGTGCAGGGCGTCCATCAAGCCCAGGCCATCGTCAGCCATGTCCGTCAGCGAGTACGGCGACGACACCGGCAATCCGAGTTTGTAGCGCAGCACTTCGAAGGTCAGGTTGGCTTCGGCCGGTGCTTGCCGCCAAGTCGACAGGCCGACATCGCGATTGTCATAGCGAATCACCCGGAACCCCTGCTGGCACAGGGCGACCACCACCTCGTCCGGCCAGTGAATCAACTGCCCGCCCAGGCCCATCACCAGCAGCAATGCCGGATCGGACGCACGGCCGATGCTCTGGTACGCCAGGCTTACCTGGGCCAGATCCACCCGTTCGGTCGGAACATTGACGTCGCAACGAGAAGCCGCCAAGGACGGCAGGCCGAACAACAACGCGGCCAAAAATACGATTCGTGAAAAGAATGAAGCACCCATGAAAAAACACCAAAACGCAGAACCCCAGTAGAGCGCGAGTCTGATGAAGTTTGTTCAAGCGCGCTGCCACAGTTCCATGACAGTTTGATGAAGAGTGCCGGGCGGTCGTCTTAAGGACCGCGTTATCGTTCACCGCGAGCAGGCTCGCTCCCACAAGATTCATGTCGATCACAGAGTTTTTGAACAACATTGATCACTAATGGGAGCGAACTTGCTCCTGTGTAAAAGAGGGCACTACTGTCGACAGCCAACCCAACATGAGACAAACTCAACCTTTTCGATTTATCGACAAGTTTTCCTCATGGAGTCCCCGGTGCTTGAAATCCGTCACCTCAAGACCCTGCACGCCTTGCGCGAAGCCGACAGCCTGGTGGATGCGGCCGATCGCCTGCACCTGACCCAGTCGGCCCTGTCTCACCAGTTCAAAGAACTGGAAGAGCGCATGGGCATGCCGCTGTTCGTGCGCAAGACCAAACCGGTGCGTTTCACCAGCGCCGGTCTGCGCCTGCTGCAATTGGCCGATGCCACCCTGCCGCTGCTGCGCGCCGCCGAACGAGACATCAGTCGCCTGGCCGGTGGCACCGCCGGTCGCTTGCACATGGCCATCGAATGCCACAGTTGCTTCCAGTGGCTGATGCCGACCATCGACCAGTTCCGCGACGCCTGGCCGGAAGTCGAGCTGGACCTGGCCTCGGGGTTTTCCTTCGCTCCGCTGCCGGCCTTGGCCCGTGGCGATCTGGACCTGGTGGTGACCTCCGACCCGGTGGACCTGGCCGGGATCACCTATGTACCGCTGTTCACTTATGAAGCGATGCTCGCGGTGGCCAACCAGCACCGCCTGGCCAGCAAGGCCTATATCGTCCCGGAGGACTTGCTCCCGGAAACCTTGATCACCTACCCGGTGGAACGGGATCGGCTGGACATCTTCACCCGCTTCCTCGAACCCGCCGACATCGAACCGGCCCAGGTCCGCACCTCGGAACTGACGGTGATGATGATGCAACTGGTGGCCAGCGGCCGTGGCGTGTGCGGCATGCCCCATTGGGCGCTGCATGAATACAGTTCGCGGGGTTATGTGAAGGCCAAGCGACTGGGTGAGAAAGGTTTGTTCGCCACACTGTACGCAGCGATCCGTGCTGACATGCTGGATGCGCCGTACATGCGGGATTTTTTGCTGACGGCGAAGGACACGTCGTTTTCGACGCTGGATGGGGTTAGCGCAGTTCGCTAGAGCAACACACATCCCACAGGGTTTTGCAGTGGTCTTACAACTCTCGCCACATATGGATCTTGTCGAAGTAATCCTCACCCACCCGCACCGCCATCGGCTCCAGGCCGAACTGGACGAAACCGCAGCGCTGGTAGAGGTTGAACGCGGCATCGTTGCCGGCGGTGACGGTCAACTGGATCAGACGCAAACCCGCATGGCTCTGCGCCTCGGCCAAGGCAGCCTGAACCAGCTGATAGCCGAGTCCGCGCTGGCGGACCGTCGGTGACACATACATGCCGAACAGTGTCACCTTGTGCCGGGCCTTTTCCCGAGACTCTAGAGCGAGGCCGACGATGCCCGCCAATTTGCCTTCTTCAAACGCCCCGAGCACCAAGTCCAGCTTGCCGGTCAGGCGCGACTCCCACCAGCTCAGCGGCATCGCTGCCCGCTCACGAACACTCGAGGTGAAGGCCTGCGGGTGCAGGTCGTAGGCTTCGAGCATCAATGCCCGATAGTTCAGGGCATGGCTGACATCCAGGCGTTCGATCCACATGCTCAGGCCATCCGTTTTTGCTCAAGCATCAGCCGCAGTGCCAGCCCGGACAATACGAAGCCCATGAAATAGCGCTGCATCGCCAGCCAGGTCGGATTGTTGACGAACCAGGATGCAATGCCCGCGGCAAACATGGCGATCAGCAAATTGACACAGAAACTGACGCTGATCTGGGTCAGGCCGAGGATGATGCTTTGGCTGAACACCGAGCCATGCTCCGGCGTAATGAATTGCGGAAACACCGACAGATAAAACACCGCGATTTTCGGGTTCAGGGCACTGGTCAGAAAGCCCATGGTGATCAGTTTGCGTGACGAGTCCGGTGGCAATTGCTGCGCCTCGAACGGCGACCGCGCACCGGGTTTGACCGCTTGCCAGGCCAGCCACAAAAGGTACAGCGCACCAGCCCACTTCAACACCTCATAGGCCATCGGCACCGCCAGGAACACAGCCGTCAGGCCGGCGGCAGCAGCAAACAGGTGCACGAAGAATCCGGCGACCACCCCGAGCAAAGAGATCACCCCGGCTTTGCGCCCCTGGCAAATCGAACGGGAGATCAGGTAGAGCATGTTCGGCCCCGGCGTCAGTACCATCAGCAACGCGGCAGCAGCAAAAATCAGCAGGTCTTGAAGCGGGATCATGGGCGAGGTCCTTTGCGTAATGATCAGGCGATCGCGGTCAGCGATGCCTGATAAAACGGCAGGATCAGGTCCCGTGTCAATGGCGCCAGGCTGAGATCGCCGTCGGTGAACGGGTCGATCCAGATCACTTCTTCGATTTCCGCCGCAGGCGTCACGTCGACATCGATGTGCAGCTGAAAAATCTCGGCGTGTACGACAAAACCCGGTTCGTTGGCGGCCGGTGCCGAGAAGTGGCCGAGGTAAACGGCCTGCGCCGGGTCGATGTCCAGTCCCAGCTCTTCTTCCAGCTCACGGGCCAGGGCGTGAACCGGCAATTCATGGGGCTCGATCTTGCCACCCGGCTGCATGAACGCCGTGGTGCCGCGCTTGCGTACCAGCAACGTGCGGCCGTCAGGGCCGATCAACAAGGCAGCGGCGATGCGGATAGTCCCGGAGGCTGGCATGGAAAACGTCGACATGAACAAAAGGCCTTTGGCTCAAAAACGCCAAGGATCACATGTCCGCCTGTTGAGATCAAAAGCCTCGCGTAGGAGCTGCCGMAGGCTGCGATCTTTTGATCTCTAAAAAACAAAGTCAAAAGATCGCAGCCTTCGGCAGCTCCTACAACGGTGTCATACAGCCTCTTGGAAATCCATCTCCGGCGGCTGCCGACGGAAACCGCCGGTCAACACCGCCAGGTACACCACGCCAATCGCCAGCCAGCTCAACCCCAGATAAACCGCCAGATGATCGAGGCTGACCATCAGCCACAAATCCGCTGCCAGGCCGATGAACGGAAACAGCAGGAACAGCACGAGCTCGCGCGGACCTTTTTTCTCGCCACCGATCCAGTAATGGAAGATCACCGACAGGTTGACCAGGCTGAACGCCAGGAACGCGCCGAAATTGATGAACGAGGTCGAGGTGGTGACGTCCAGTTTCAGTGCCAGCAACGCCACCACCGCGCACAGCAGGATGCTGTTGATCGGCGTGCCGAAGCGCTCGTGCAAGGTGCCGAAAAACGCTTTTGGCAACACGCCGTCGCGGCCCATGGCGTATAGCAGCCGAGAACCGCTGGCCTGGGCCGACAGCCCCGAGGCGAACTGGCCGACGATCAGGCCGATCAGGAAGATCGACACGAACAGGTCGCCACCGATGTTGCGGGTAATTTCATAAGCCGCCGAGTCGACGCTGTCGAACTGGAACGACGGATGAGCAATCTGCACGAAGTACGACACGCCGACGAAAATCAGCCCGCCAATCAGGGTGATCAGCATGATCGCCCGGGGAATGGTACGGCGCGGGTCGCGGGTTTCTTCGGTCAGGGTGCTGACGGCGTCGAAGCCGAGGAACGAGTAACAGGCGATGGCCGCGCCGCTCATGATCAGCGGCATCTGCATGTCTCCGTTGAAGAACGGCTTGATCGACCACAACGGCGTGCTCGCATCGCCGCCGACGTAATGCACGCACAGCGTGACGAAGGCGACCAGCACCAGGAACTGCACCAGCATCAGCAAGGCGTTGATGCCGTTCGCCAGTTTCAGGCCGACGATGTTGATCGCGCTGGTGATACCGATGAACGCCAGCACCCAGATCCACTGTGGCACTGCCGGGAAAGCGGAGTTGAGGTAAGCCGCGCCGATCAGCCAGATCGCCATAGGCAGGAACAGGTAATCGAGCAGCACCGCCCAACCGGCGATGAACCCGAGTTTCGGGCTGATGGCCTTGCGCACATAGCTGTAGGCCGAGCCGGCCACCGGGAACGCCGAGGCCATGCGCCCGTAGCTCATGGCGGTGAAGAACATCGCCACCAGCGCCGCGAGGTACGCGGCCGGCACCATGCCGGCGGTGGATTGGGCAAGGATGCCAAAGGTGCCGAGCACAATGATCGGCGTCATGTAGGCGATGCCAAACAGCACCACCGACCCCAGTGACAGGGTGCGTTGCAAACGAGCCATGAGCGACTACTCCGAATTTTATTGGATTTATGGCAGAGCCGAGTTCGGCGCAAGTTACGGGTGTTGCGTTGTTGTTCTTGGGTGAATGGTCAAACAGGTGTGTCGTCTGTCAGGGCCCCATCGTCGGATCGCCGCCCGGACCAAGCTCGCTCCCACAGGATTTGTGTCGATCACAAAATCTGAATCCACTGCAGATCCCCTGTGGGAGCGAGCTTGCTCGCGATGGCGTCAGCCCTGTCGACAAGAAATCAGGATCAGCGTGAAGGAATCAGCAGCTCCCGCAACCCACCCGCCTGCTCAACCACCTCCCCCGGCAACCTCAGCCGCTGATCATCCAGATAGCGATAATCCTGGCGCGCCGCCGTCAGCTGGCTCAGGTCCAGCTCGACCGCAAACTGCCCTTCCTCGCGTCCTGCTTCGAACAACAAGGTGCCCAGCGGATCGACCAATGCGCTGCCGCCAGCAAACAACAAGCCACCGTCACCCTCTTCCACCCGGTTGACCATCAGCGCAAACGCCTGGTTTTCCTGGGCGCGGGCCATGATCGCGGTGCGGTGGGTCGGGCCGTACGGGTCCATGTTACCGTTGGTGACGATCAACAGTTCGGCGCCCAGCTGCGCCAGGGCGCGGGCGCTTTCGGGGAATTCGATGTCGTAGCAAATCAGCAGGCCCACGCGCACGCCGTTCCACAGGCAGGTGGCGTAGCGATCGCCCGCCTCGTAGACACCGCGATCCGAGGCCCATAAGTGAGTCTTGCGGTACTTCAGCGCGATGCCTTCAGGAGTGATCAGCAGCGTGGTGTTGTAGAAACGGCCGTTGTCGTTCTCGGCCATGCCGATGGCCACGGCAATATTGCGCTCGCGGGCGGCGGCGATTACCGCACTGACGGACGGGCCGTCCAGCGCCTCGGCCACCTCGGCCACGGACTCGGCCGAAGGGAAGCCCATCAAGTGGCCTTCGGGGAACAGGATCAGCTGCGTGTCGGCTGCGCACGCAGCCATCGCCGCCAGGGTGCGTTCGAGGTTGTAGGCCGTGTCGTTGTCACGGCCTGCCAATTGGGCGAGTTCGACCTTCATGGGTATTCCTTGTCATGGGCCGGGCGGCAGAAAGATTGCCCGGTCGGTGTCTGTGCGCCAGTATGCGCAGCAAGCAACCGGGCGGGGAATTACGCCGCTGGGGTAACACGATAGGGGTAGATGCATGGCACTCTCGTTGGACGACATCGCCTGGCACCGCTCGGTGGGGCAACTGATCGACGCCCTGGACAAGCCTAATTTCTGGACCCAGCTTGTCCGGTTGCTGGACCAGTACGTGTCCTTCGACAGCTGGGTGGCCCTGCTTTTCAGCGCCGACCAGCGCCCGCAGGTGTTTGCCGAGTGCCCCGGCGAGGACGGCAGCCCTGATCAACTGTTCCAGGATTACCTGCGTGGGCTGTACCTGCTCGACCCGTTCTACATCGCCTGCCGCGAGCAATCGCGCACCGGGTTGTATCGCCTGTCCGAAGTGGCCCCGGAGCACTTCGAGCTGACCGAGTATTACCAGCGCTACTTTCGTCTGAATGTGGTGGCCGATGAAATCCAGTTCAATTGTCAGCTCGAAGGGGACCGCACGCTGTGCCTGTCCCTGGGCAGCACGCAGCGCTTCAGCGGCCAGCAGATCGCCTTGTTGTCGTTGATCCAGCCGTGGGTGCTCGGCCTGTTGCGCCAGCGTCTACCCTATGAAATCAACGAAGTCGTGGCCCTGGCCCCCGCACCACCGCAAGCTGATTGGCGGGTACAGTTGGAGGCCTCGGTGCAGCAACTCAAAGGCGCGCAGTTGACGGCCCGGGAGCTGGATGTCGGGCGTTTGATGCTCAGCGGTTGCTCCAGTAAAGAAATCGCTCGAAAGCTGGAAATCTCGGTCGAAACCGTGAAAGTCCACAAGAAACACATGTACAGCAAGCTGGGGATCAAGTCCCAGTCCGAGCTGTTTTCGATTTTTCTGCAGGCACAAAATGCCTGAAAAGATCGCAGCCTTCGGCAGCTCCTACATGGATCGCATTCCCTTGTAGGAGCTGCCGAAGGCTGCGATCTTTAAACCCGAGTCCGAACCCAAGGAAACCGTATGAGCCTGTCACTCCTGAGCCGCTACGCCTTCTTTGCCGTCTGCGTGATCTTCTCTCTCGCCAGCCTGCCGTTTCTTGAATACGACTGGCTCTGGCCGATCACCGCCGTCACCGCTGTCCTCAGCCTGATCGGCCTGTTCGATCTGCTGCAAAGCCCCCACGCGGTGCGCCGCAATTACCCGATCCTCGGCAATATCCGCTACCTGGTCGAAGGCATCCGCCCGGAAATCCGCCAGTACCTGCTCGAGTCCGACAGCGACGCCCTGCCCTTCTCCCGCGCCCAGCGCTCGCTGGTCTATTCCCGGGCCAAGAACGAAACCGCCGACAAACCCTTCGGCACGCTGATTGACGTGTATCAGTCGGGTTTCGAATTCATCGGCCACTCCATGCGCCCGGCGCCGTTGAGCGACCCGAGCAGTTTCCGGGTGACAGTCGGTGGCCCACAGTGCACCCAGCCGTATTCGGCGTCGGTGTTCAATATCTCGGCCATGAGTTTTGGTTCCCTCAGCGCCAACGCCATCCGCGCGCTGAACCAGGGCGCGAAGCTCGGCAATTTCGCCCATGACACCGGCGAAGGCAGCATCAGCCCCTATCACCGGGAAAACGGTGGCGACCTGACCTGGGAACTGGGTAGCGGTTACTTTGGCTGCCGCACCAGCGACGGTCGCTTCGACCCGGAACGCTTCGCGGCGCAAGCCCGGACGCCGCAAGTGCGGATGATCGAAATCAAGATGAGCCAGGGCGCCAAGCCTGGCCATGGCGGCATCCTGCCCAAGCACAAGGTCACCAAGGAAATCGCCGAAACCCGCGGCATCCTGATGGGTGAAGATTGCGTGTCGCCATCGCGTCACAGCGCGTTTTCCACGCCGATCGAAATGATGCATTTCATCGCGCAACTGCGTGAGTTGTCCGGTGGCAAACCGGTGGGCTTCAAGTTCTGCCTCGGCCATCCGTGGGAGTTCATGGGCATCGCCAAGGCCATGCTGGAGACTGGCATCCTCCCAGACTTCATCGTCGTTGACGGCAAGGAAGGTGGCACCGGCGCCGCACCCGTGGAGTTCACCGACCACATCGGCGTGCCGATGCGCGAAGGCCTGCTGTTCGTGCACAACACCCTGGTGGGCCTGAACCTGCGGGACAAGATCAAGCTCGGCGCCAGCGGCAAGATCGTCAGCGCCTTCGACATCGCCAGCGTGCTGGCCATCGGCGCCGACTGGGCCAACTCGGCGCGCGGCTTCATGTTCGCCATCGGCTGCATCCAGTCGCAGAGCTGCCACACCAACAAATGCCCGACCGGCGTCGCCACCCAGGACACCCTGCGCCAGCGCGCGCTGGTGGTACCGGACAAGGCCCAGCGCGTGTTCAACTTCCACCGCAACACCCTCAAGGCCCTGGCGGAAATGCTCGCCGCCGCCGGCCTCGAACATCCGTCGCAGTTGTCGGCCAAGCACCTGGTACGACGCATGTCGGCGACCGAGATCAAGCTGTTCTCGCAGTTGCACGTGTTCCTCAAGCCAGGCGAGTTGCTGACCGGTGAGGTGAATGGCGAGTTTTACTCACGGATGTGGCAGATGGCGCGGGCGGACAGTTTCGAGCCCAGTGAAATAGCGGCCGCCTGACGTTGGCTCCAGCGCTGAAGGATTGGGACGACTTCAGCGCTCGCCGCCGAGTATAAAGAGGCGCGCCTCGACTGCCCCTCCCTTGAGCGTCAGTTTCTGCGTCCACTCTGAGGGAAACTTCATAACATTTTCCGGGCGGGGCTTAAGCGTTATCCACCAGACTCTTTTAGAGGCGGGACTCAATGCTGAAAGATCGTTGAAAAAAATCCAGTCTTTGCGCGAGGGGATAAGGAGCCAGCCGCCAAAATCGCCGGGGCCTTCCAGCTCACCTGCTGGTGACCTGGAAATGTAAAGCCTCGGCTGAATTCCCGTGGTGTTGTAATAAGTAAACGGCAAATACCAGAACAATCCGTCCACGACAATCTCGTCACCGCTCTCGACGTAATGCTTGAGGCCATTCGCCACAATGTCCAGCCTGCCTGATGTTTGGCTGTAGCCAGCGCTCAATTCCTTTGGCTTCGGATATACCTTCAATACCCCATGTACTTCCGCCGCAATAAAAACACTCAGGCAAACGACCGCAACAACAGATGAGCGCTCAGCCAAACGATCCAACATAACCGCGACGATCAGGGGCAAACTGACTGCGGTAAACACCAAATATCGGGGATAGAAGAGTGGGGCAACCCATGACAGAAGAAATAACGTGATGACCGGTACAAAGAAGTAACCAATCAACAGCAAGATTACTCGTCGATCACTGCGCCATAAACGCAATGCCATCACCGCGCAGATGATCATCAACGCCGAAATAATCAGCGATACCCACAAACCACCCTCAGACGCCGATATCATCACCGTGTATTGCGAGACGAGGCCAGGCAACATATCCCACGTGGTAGGTGGTATCCATTCGAGGCCTTTCATCCCTGAGGTCTGGTGAATGAAATTCGGAAGCCAGGGCAAATACAGTACGACAATCGTGACATTGACCAGCAACCACTTTCGAACCGAAAACAAGACCGGTTCGTCACTCCCCACCCCCGACCAATACAACCAATGCACCAGGACACACAACGCCGCGAAGTAGTGCGTGTAAAAAGCCGCTGTCATCAGCAGCACATACATCACAGGGTAACGTTTGAGATGCGGTTGCCGGCTCCAACACACCAACGCGACCGTGGCGGCCATCAGCCAGAATCCGAGCAAGGCGTACATGCGTGCTTCCTGGCTGTAACGCACCGATATCGGCAGCAACACCAGTAACACACCGGCGATCAAAGCCGCCCTGCGCGTAGCAATCAGACTCATCAGTTTGATACACAGCACCAGTGTGCCGATATCGGCCAGCGTACTCAGGCTCCGAGCAGAAAACACGCCGTTGCCAAACACCATCGTCCAGTAATGGAGAATCAAGTAGTAAAGCGGAGGGTGAACATCACCCGCCGTAGTAGACCAGATCAACGCTGGCGAACGTTCGCTCAAGAGCAGGCTATAAGCTTCGTCATACCAGATCACCGGTACTGAAATTCCGTGAAGGCGAACGATAAGGGCCAGGGTCACCAACATGAAAACCGGACTGTAGATAACCAGGGCTTGCCGTCTCACATGAACATCGACCAAGCGATCCATCGCACTCACGTAATCTTCTCCAGTGAAGCTCGATCTACCGGCTCGTTACTACTTCTGGTGATTTCCTTGATCACATACCGGGGCCGATGCTTGGACTCCATGTAAATACGCCCGATGTATTCACCCAGAATGCCAATACCAATCAGCTGTACGCCCCCCAAAAACAAAATGGCGGTCATCAGAGACGGGTACCCCGGCACGTTATTGCCAAACAGCACCTTGTCCAGAACCATGTAAGTCGCATACAAAAGCGCTATCAGGGAGATGATACCGCCGATGTAGGACCACACGCGCAACGGTACAGTACTGAACGAAGTGATGCCCTCAAGTGCCAGATTCCATAGCTTCCAGAAATTGAACTTACTTTTTCCAGCCACCCGTGGAGCGCGATCGTACTCAATGACTTTTGTGTTGAACCCTGCCCATGACAGCACACCTTTCATGAATAACTGCTGTTCCGGAAGGCTCTTGATGACCTCAACGACTTTTCTATCCATCAAGCGAAAGTCGCCAACATTTTCCTCGATGCGGGTCGATGCAATCTGGTTGAGTAGTCGATAGAACAGGCTCGCGAATTGACGTTTGAAATAGCTGTCGGTCAAACGGTTTCGTCGTTTTGCCAGCACCACGTCAGCCCCATTGATCCACTCTTCGATGAGCCGCGAGATGACACAGATTGGGTCCTGCAGATCCACATCCATGGGAATTAGGGCATCGCCCGTTGCATGTTCCAACCCGGCAAACAAGGCAGGTTCCTTACCGAAGTTGCGCGAGAAACTGATCACCACCACATCGGTGTCAACCAAGGCAATCGTATGGGCCAGATCGGATGTTCCGTCAGTACTGCCATCATTGATAAACACGATTTCAATGCGGTGTTCGCGCAAACTCGGATCATGACGCACGGCCTGATAGAACACCCCGATAGCCTGCTCTTCATTGAACACAGGGACAATCAGCGAAACCTTCATGCCTTGCGCTCGCAAAACCCTACGAAGCTCGAAAACAAGAACCCGCAAAACAGGCTCAACAACGAAAACGTGGTGACAGTCAGCAGTCCATGAATACGCCACTGATCAGCAAGAAAACCGACGCCGAAACTCAATACACCCATGACGCAAACAAACAGCAGGTATCGCAATATCGATACCTTTGCATCAAATGTATAAAGGGCATTCGCATAGAAGGAGAATGACGCAGCGGCACAAAACGCCGCAAAATTACTGGTGGTTTGGGTCAACTCGGCAGCATTGACGAGTACAAAAAAAACCTGCCAATGAATGAACGTATTGACCAGCCCGATCACCGCATAGGTAGAAAATCCCTTCCACAAAGCTTTCATGCCGGCTCCCGCCAATATCCCTGTTACAGGTGGACTCAAGCTAAGTGATACCTCAACAGCGGTCTACTGACAGAAATAACAGGTTGGCAAGGATTTCAGACCAGCGGCAATGCTGACGATGTCGACACTTTTCACGACCCTTCAGATTCACCAACGTAGCGTTTTGCTCGGGGTCGGCTCCTTCATCACGATAAAACCGTAATCACCGATCAGGTAAATCCGGTAGAACTGGCTGTCCACCAGCGGCGGATAGCCCTGATAACCCACCCGCGTCGCGTTGCGCCGCTCCCGCTCCGCCACCACGTTGGTGATCCCCGCTTTCGGCAGATTCTCGGCCAGCATGTAATAGTCGGTATTGAGCAAGTAGTGCAGCACCGGCAGCTGCTTGAATGAGCCAGCTGCCGCCACTAACCAGTAGTCGGAATAACTCACCGAGATGTAGATCCGCCTGGCCTCGCGCAGCGACTGATGGCTGGCGATGTCGTACGCAAGGCTGGCCAGCGCCGTGGACGCAAAGGTTTTCTGCACGGTCAGCACCCGGCCATAGGCGAACGACAGCGACAACATCGCCAGCAGCGGAATGATCAACAACAGTGGCAGTCGTTCATGGATCGACGCCAGCGCCAGATGACTCAAATAGCACAACAGCACCAGCAGCACGGCAAAGCCCATCAAGGTGCGGGCGCCTTCGTTGAAGTCGCGGAAAAACAACGCGACTCCGGACACCAGCAGCGTCACCACCGGCAATGTCAGCAAACACATCAGGCCGATCAACAGTTTCTTCGGGCCACCGTCCTGACGCGCCGCTACGTTCAGTCCCAGCCGCACCGCCCCGGCTATCGCCAACAGCAGCAACCCGCCGAATACCCAGAGCCATCCACTACTGAACAGCAGCACGACTTTTTCCAGGACCCGGGCAATGTTGATCTGGATCTGCAATAGAGGATGCGCCGACCAATTGAGCAGCAATGTGCGATTGGAGTCCATGAACGGACCTGCACTGACGCTGTAGATCAACCCACCGAGGATCAGTTGGGCGGCTTTCCAGCCCAGCAGGTCGCGCCACGGCACCGGGGTGGTTTTATCGTTGGCGGCCCTGAGCAACTCCAGGCAACACAGGCCCAGGAACACATTCAGGCTGATCTGATACAACCCCAGCGCCAGTGCGATCAGGAACGACGGCACCAGCCACTGCACGCTGCGCCACGGGTGACGAAAGGTGATCGCATAGATCACCGCCACCAGGCTCAGGGCCGTCGCGGGACCGTCGTATTGATAAGACAGGTTCTGCAGGAAGAACGGGTTGTACCAGAGCGGCAACAGCACCAGGCAGCAAGCGACGCTGGGCTGGCGGAAGTAATGGAACGTCAGGCTGGTCAGCACCGACGCCATGGCCAGCGTGGCGATCAACAAGGGCAAGGGAAAGATGTTCGGCGCGGCATGGCTGAAAGTCAGGGCGTTGTAGAACAGCTGAGCGAACAGTCGCCCCTGTTCAGCCCAGGCCATGCCCGCCGCCAGCGAGCGCCAGTTGTCATCGATGTAGGGGAAGTCCGCGAGGATCAATGGCAGGATATACAAGAAGGTCGCGAACAGAAAAAACCGCCAGACCTGATGCCGGCTGAGCTCGCGAACGAGGAAGTCGTTGAACCGGCCCATGCTAGCGCCCGCCCCAGTCTTTACCGCCGACGATGTCCTTGATCACGTAGCGCGGCCGGTGCTTGGCCTCGATATAGATACGRCCGATGTATTCGCCGAGGATGCCGATGCCGATCAGTTGCACGCCGCCGAGAAACAGTATCGCCGTCATCAGCGACGGATAACCGGGAACGTTGTTGCCGAAGAAAATCTTGTCCAGCACCATGTACACCGCATAGAGCACCGCGAAAATCGAAATGCCGCCACCGACGTAAGTCCACAAGCGCAGGGGCACGGTGCTGAACGAGGTCACGCCTTCCAGSGCCAGGTTCCACAGCTTCCAGMCATTGAACTTGCTGCTCCCCGCCACCCTTCCTGCCCGCTCGAACTCCACCACCACGGTGTTGAACCCGGCCCACGACAACACACCTTTCATGAACAACTGRTGCTCGGGCAGGGACCGGATSACGTCGACCACCTTGCGATCCATCARCCGGAAGTCCCCGACGTTTTCCTCGATGCGGGTRTAGGCGATGCGATTGAGCACGTGGTAGAAAATCGACGCACTGTGACGCCTGAGGTAGCCGTCGACGTCCCGATTGCGGCGCTTGGCGAGTACCACATCGGCGCCCTTTTGCCACTGCTCGACCAATAACGGGATGACACTGATCGGGTCCTGCAGGTCGACATCCATGGGAATCACGGCATCGCCGCTGGCGTGTTCCAGGCCGGCAAACAGTGCCGGCTCCTTACCGAAGTTGCGCGAGAAATTGATCAGCATGACCTGATCATCCGCCTTGGCCAGTGCCGTAGCCTGTTCGGCCGTGCGGTCGGAGCTGCCGTCGTTGATGAACACGATCTCGACTTCGGCACCGCTGAGCTTCAACTCCCGTCGCACCGCCTGATAAAACAGATTGATTGACTGTTCTTCGTTGAACACCGGGACAATGAGGGAGATTTTCATCGATCACGCTCGCGAAACACCACGTATTTGGAATACAGGAAGCCGAACACCAGGCTCAATGCCGAAAACAGGGCCACGGTGAGCAAACCGTGCAATCGCCAGACGTCGCCCAGATGGCCGACACCCAGGCTCAACGCCCCCATGCCCGAAACAAACAACAGATAACCGCCGACCGAGGCACTGGCGGCGAAGGTAAATTGCGCGTTCATGTAGAAGGAAAACGACGCAGCCACGCAGAAGGCTGCCAGATTGCTGAACGCCTGACTGAGTCCGGCCGCCATGCTCAGCAGGAAAAAGACCTGCCAGTGAATCAGGGTGTTGGCGACCCCGATCACCGTGTAACTGGACAGCCCTTTCCACAACAGTCTCATGTGAGACTCCCGTTTTTAGAACGTTGCACTCATTAGTATTTGAGCCTGTCTACTGTCACAAATCGCAGGTTTTTGGACCTTTCTGACCAGCGGTTGAGCCTTGGGGCAACGCCCGAGACATTCGGTAATAGCCCGGTTTTGCAATTGCCCGCGAATCAGTCCACCCTGCGCGCCGCCGCTTGGACGCGAGGCCTTTGCGCCCGCGGCCAATCCCATTTTCACCCGCTGTTACGAGCCAGCTGTCATGACGTTAGCACGCGATCACCGGATCGACTTTTTTCGTGGTCTGGCACTGATCTTCATCTTTTGGGATCACGTGCCTCACAACCCTTTGGGACAAATCACCCTGCGCAACTTCGGTTTCAGCGATGCGGCCGAGGTTTTCGTGTTTCTGGCAGGTTTCGCGTCCGTATTGGCGTACGGCAAAGTCCTGGCGCGCGAAGGCTTTCTGATCGCCTGCGTGAAAATCCTGCGCCGGGCATGGGTGCTCTACGTGGTGCATATCTTCCTGCTGGCGATGCTGATGGGCATTGTGTTTTTCGCCAACAGCCATGTGGAAACACGGGACCTGGTGGAGGAAATGGGCATGCATCACTTCATCAGCAACCCGCAGCAGGCCCTGATCGATGAACTGTTGTTGCGCTTCAAGCCGAACCTGATGGACCCGTTGCCGCTGTACATCGTGCTATTGGCAGGTTTGCCCCTGGTACTGCCCGTACTGGTGCGCAAGGCCTGGGTGGTGGTCGCGATGTCATTGGCGCTGTATCTGATGGTGCCACTGGCGGGCTGGAACCTGGCCGCCATCAAGGACGGCGTGTGGTATTTCAACCCGGTTGCCTGGCAATTGCTGTTCGTACTCGGCGGTGCCGCTGCGATTCACAGCCAGCGCCCGCGCCTGCCCGACACTCGCCCGCTGCTACGCCAGCCGTTGTTTGTCAGTGCGGCGCTGTACGTAGTGACCGCGGGCGTGATGACCGTCCTGTGGCGTTGGCCAGAGCTACACGATGCCGTGGTGCCAGCGAGCCTGAAGAACCTGCTGTACCCCATCAGCAAGACCGACCTGTCCCCCGTGCGCCTGCTGCATTTCCTCGCACTGGCCTACGTCACCGCGAAACTGATTCCCGACAGCGGATGGACGCAAAACTGGCTCGCGCAGCAAAGTTGCCGAATGGGCCGTTTCTCGCTGGAGATTTTCTGTCTGGGCGTGCTGCTGGCGCCTTTGGCGGACATGGTCAACGCGCTGACCGACGACGCTGTTGCCATGCAGATTTTCACGGCGCTGGTGGGTGCCGGGTTGATGGCACTGCTGGCGACCTGGCTTGAGTTCAACAAGCGTTTGAACCAGACAATCAAAAGATCGCAGCCTGCGGCAGCTCCTACAAAATCAGACCGCATTCCCCTGTAGGAGCTGCCGCAGGCTGCGATCTGTTGATCTTCAAAACCAAAAAGCCCCGATCATTTCGACCGGGGCTTTTGTCTTTCAGGCATTACAACTTACGAAACCGAACGCACCGCACCTTGCGAAACATTCGTCGGTTGCAGCTTGAACATGTAGAACAGCACCGTCAGCAGCACCAGGAACGCAGGTCCCACATACAGCGCCACGCGGGTGTCCGGGAAGTACGCCATCAGGCCGACCACCAGCACCAGGAACGCCAGCGCCAGATAAGAGCTGACCGGGTACAGCCACATACGGTATTTCAGGCCAGCCGCTTCGCTTGCGCTCAGGCCTTTGCGGAATTTGAGCTGGGCCAACAGGATCATCACCCAGGTCCAGATCGCGCCGAAGGTGGCGATGGACGTCACCCAGACAAAGACCTTCTCCGGTACCAGGTAGTTCAGCAGCACGCCCAACAGCAAGGCGAAGATCGACAGCAGCAGCGCACGCCGCGGCACGCCGTTGCTCGAGGTCTTGGCGAACCCCGCCGGGGCCTGGCCGTTCTGCGCCAGGCTGTAGAGCATGCGCCCGGTGCTGAAGATGCCGCCGTTGCAGGACGACAGTGCCGCGGTGATCACCACGAAGTTGATGATGCCGGCGGCGGTCTTGATGCCCAGACGCTCGAAGGTCATCACGAACGGACTGCCTTGGGTACCGATTTCGTTCCACGGGTAGATCGACAGGATCACGAACAACGCGCCGACATAGAACAGCAGAATCCGCCAGAACACCGAGCCGATGGCATTGGGGATGGTCTTTTGCGGGTTCTTCGCTTCACCGGCGGTCAGGCCGATCATCTCCACACCCAGGTAGGCGAACATCA
Source organism: Pseudomonas sp. P4_C3 (assembly GCF_056402075.1). Lineage (NCBI taxonomy): Bacteria > Pseudomonadati > Pseudomonadota > Gammaproteobacteria > Pseudomonadales > Pseudomonadaceae > Pseudomonas > Pseudomonas sp. P4_C3. The sequence goes on along the minus strand of NZ_JBFUIC010000003.1, from coordinate 23,548 downwards.
CCATTTGCAGCGACATCAGCACGCCAGTTATGCCGTTGGGCATGAAGCCGCCGTGGGTCCACAGGTTGGAAATCCCCAGGGCCACGCCGTCGTTGCCGAAACCGAAGGCGATGATGCCGATGCCGCCGAATACCATCGCAATGATGGTGACGATCTTGATCAGGGCAAACCAGAACTCGAATTCACCGAAGGCCTTGACCGCGATCAGATTGATCGAGCCCATGCTTATCAACGCAGCGAGCGCCCAGATCCAGCGCGGTACATCGGGGAACCAGATGCCCATGTACACCGCCACGGCAGTGATTTCCGCGACGCAGGTCACCAGCCACAGGAACCAGTAGTTCCAGCCGGTCAGAAAGCCCGCCAGCGGGCCGAGGTAGTCTTGGGCGTAACGGCTGAACGAGCCGGCGACCGGATTGTGCACGGCCATCTCGCCGAGGGCACGCATGATCACCAGGATCGCCAGACCGCCGATGATGTAGGACAGCATGATGGCGGGGCCGGCCATTTGGATGGCCTTGGCTGAACCGAGGAACAGACCGACGCCGATACAGGCACCGAGTGCCATCAGGCGAATATGCCGCTCGCCGAGTTCACGTTTAAGCGGACCGCCCTGAGCGGTCTCGCCGTTGGGCTGGTGATTGCCTACGGGCATAAGGGGTACCTCATCTTGTTGTTGGATATGACCGCTGAGCGTTGAAGCCCCCGACCGATAAGCCAGCTGCTTCGCGTAACCGGGTCTGCTTTGTAAGCAGAACCGTCCTGCAGGACAAAACCTGCAAGATCAGCGGGTCGTGCAGTATAAAAAGCTGACGACAGAGATATTCACTCTATAAACCACTAAATTCAGCCATAAACCCCGGCAATAATGCGACTTTTGGAGAGGCTTCACCTGGATCTTGTAGGAATTTCCACCATTTAAATGGCGCGGAGTATTGCACAACAATGGTGCATCGCCATGCCCCTACCAAAGCCGTATTTACCTTAGAAAGGCTCTACTCCAGCCATTACAGACCACCACCCGTCTCCAGTTGCTATCACAACTGTGGCGAGGGGGCTTGCCCCCTCGCCACAATGGCTCCATCCGGCCCAGTTAGTGGTGAGTCCGTGCATCATTTTGCCCCTCACATTTTTTTCACCTTCGCCAACCACCGTCTAAGCTTCAGTGAAGTCCGATCAATCTGCGTGAATGGATCAGTCGACTATGGGCGCTTTGTGGCAAACCGATTCGAGTAAAACCGAGGTTCCGACTGAACGTGAGGATGAAGCGCCGCCACCTGAAAAACCCCGTCGTTCCAGACACGGATGGGGAGCGTTCTGGCTATTGCTGTTGATTATCGCGATTGTCGTGGGGCTGGCGGCTGCGAGGGAAATGCGTACCTCGAAGTTCCAGGCCCGGGAAGTCAGCAAATACGCCGCGTCCCTGAACTATGAGCTCAAACCCGGCCCCAGCGATGCGATTCGCTATCCGGGCGACGGTCCGTTCGATCGGCGCCTGGGCTACAGCTCGCTGGATGAATTCCTGCCGCGCTTGATCAAGCGCGATTTCGTCGTTGAGGCGCAAACCCGCTTTTCTCCGGCGCTGTTGAAGTACAGCGACAAAGGCCTGTTCGTGCCTTATGCCGAGAAAATCCAGGCCGGGCTGTCGATCACCGATTGCCGCGCTGCGCCGCTGTACCAGTACAACTACCCGCAGCAGCTTTATTCAACCTTTGCCTCGATCCCGCCGGTGGTGGTCAACAGCCTGTTGTTCATCGAGAACCGCTTCCTGCTGGACCCCAAACAACCCCTGGCCAACCCGGCGGTGGACTGGCCACGGTTCGGTATGGCGGCGTGGTCCCAGGTGGCCAAGATATTGCACGTGCCCGGTCAATCCGCTGGTGGCAGTACCCTGGCCACGCAACTGGAAAAGTACCGACACTCCCCCGATGGCTTGACGGTCAATGGCGCGGAAAAAATTCGCCAGATGATTTCCGCCACCGTACGCGCCTATCAGGCCGGGCCACAAACCCTCGAAGCCCGGCAGAACGTGGTTCGCGACTACCTCAACAGCGTGCCGCTGTCGGCCGTACCGGGCCACGGTGAAGTGCATGGCATGGCTGAAGGCTTGCGCGTGTGGTATGGCTCCGACTTCAGCAAGGCCAACGAAGTCCTGACCAGCACTGCGACCGATCCAAAAACCATGGCGGAAAAAGGCCTGGCCCTGCGTGAAATGCTGTCGCTGATGATTGCCCAGCGCCGCCCCTCGCATTACCTGACCAAGGGTCACGATGAACTGGCCGACCTCACCGACAGCCATATTCGCCTGCTGGCGCAAAACAGTGTGATCGACGCCCAGCTCGCCGCCGCCGCCCTGGCCAGCAAATTGACCTACCGCGACTGGGCCACCCAGCCGACCATTCAGCCGATTGAAACCAACAAGGGCATCAGTGTCGCGCGCAGCCGTCTGGCCGGCATGCTCAATCGCCCACTGTATGACCTCGACCGCCTCGATCTGTCCGCCACCAGCACCCTGCAAGGCGAGTTGCAAACCGAGGCCACCGAGTACCTGAAAAAACTCGCCGACCCCGCTTTTGCCACGCAAATCGGCCTGATCGGCGAACGCCTTCTGACCACCACCAGCACCACCCAGGTGCGCTACAGCTTCACCCTGTTCGAACTGACCCCGGACGGTTCGCGGGTACGGGTGCAGACCGACAGCACCGACCAGCCATTCGACATCAACGAAGGCAGCAAACTGGAGCTGGGCTCCACCGCGAAAATGCGCGTGCTGACCACCTACCTGCAAATCATCTCCGAGCTGCACGACAAATACGCTGGCATGGCCGTCCCTGAACTGAAGAAAGTCGACGTGCCGGAGCAGGACCGCCTGAGCCGCTGGGCGGTCGATTACCTGATCGAAAACAAGGACCGCGACCTGCAAAAAATGCTCGGCGCAGCCCTGGACCGCAAATACTCCGCCAGCCCCGGCGAGGCGTTTTTCACCGGGGGCGGCCTGCATGTGTTCCACAACTTCCGCAAGGAAGACAACGGCCGCATACCGACACTGCGCGACGCCCTGCGCGAGTCGATCAACCTGCCGTTCATCCGCCTGATGCGTGACCTGGTGCGCTACACCACCTACTCCGGCCCGAACAGCAGTGCCGAACTGCTCAAGGACGACCGCGACCCGCGGCGCCAGGAATACCTGGCCGAATTCGCCGACAGCGAGGGCACTTCGTTCCTGCTCAAGTTCTGGAAGAAGTACAAGAACAAGGACACCCAGGACCGGCTCGAGACCTTCCTCGACAGCATGCGCCCGACCCCGATCCGCATGGCCGCCGTGCACCGCTACCTGCTGCCACGGGCCAGTCAGGCAAGCTTCAACGCCTTCGTGCGCTCGCACCTCACCGGCGCCAAGCTCACGGAAAAACTCACTGACGAACGTCTCGTACGGCTCTACGAAGCCTACGGCCCTGGCTCCTACGACTTGCCGGACCAGGGCTTCATCGCCAAGGTTCACCCGCTGGACCTGTGGCTGATGGGCTACCTGCTCAATCACCCCGACGCCAAGTGGGGTGAAATCGTCAAAGCCAGCCAGTTCGAGCGCCAGGAGGTCTACAGCTGGCTGTTCAAAAGCCGGCACAAGGGTGCCCGCGACAGTCGCATCCGCACCATGCTGGAGATCGAAGCATTCCTCGACATTCACCAGCGCTGGCAGAAAGTCGGCTACCCATTCGATCACCTCGTGCCCTCGCTGGCGACCGCCATCGGCAGCTCCGGCGACCGTCCGGCAGCATTGGCGGAACTGATCGGCACCATCCTCAACGACGGTGTGCGCATGCCGACCCTGCGTATCGACAGCTTGCACTTCGCAGCCAACACACCGTATGAAACCAAATTGATCAATGACCCGAACGTCGGCAAACGGGTCATGCCGTCCGAAGTCGCCACGGCCATGCGCGAAGCCTTGTCGCAAGTGGTGGATGCCGGTACGGCGAAACGGGTGTCCGGCAGTTTTGTAACGCCGGATGGCAAACCGTTGGCCATGGGTGGCAAAACGGGCACAGGGGACAACCGCATTGAAGCCATTGGTTCAGGCGGGCGGATTCTGAGCTCCAAATCCATCAACCGGACGGCGACGTTTGTCTTCTACATTGGCGATTCACACTTCGGTACCTTGACCGCATTCGTGCCCGGGCGCACGGCCGAAGCCTTCAAGTTCACCTCGGCGTTGCCGGTGCAGGTACTCAAAGGCATGGCACCGATTCTCATGCCATACCTGCAACCCGGCAGCAAAACAGGTTGCTTGCCGACTGAAGTCGCGCGGCGTTGACAGAACCATTACGCTGCACAGGTGGTAATTAATTATTTTCGGCATGGATAATTCCAATGCATTAGCGGTGCAGGCGCTGATCAAGCAACAGAAATCGCGGCTTTTACTTTGGGCCCTGGGCGTTAGGCTGGTGACTCACATTAACGCTCAAGGTTTATTAACAACATGCCTGACTTACAAGGAAGTACGTCGACAACCGACCATAAAGGCCGGCACTACGAATTCATCAAGAGCCGGATTCATCCGGTCTTTCAAAGCACTTCATTGCGAAATGTCCGGGAACTGGGCCGCGCCGAAAAAGCGCCCGCGCCCTGGATCAAGACAGCCACCGCGCTCAATCAATCCCGCTTACAAAAAGCCAGCCTCGAACTCTGGTCTTCCCGCAACAAGGTGGATCGGTTTCTCGACCAGTTGCAAAACGCTTATGAATTTGCCGAGCCCATACTCGCCGATGCGCTGAAGAAACTGGATATCGATGTCGACGTTAAAAAAACATATCTGCATCTTTACCTGCCTAAAGAACGGCCCTGGTATGTCATCGATACGTCCGGGGGTGTCGTCACCCGCACTGTTTCGCTGATCGACGCCGCACTGCACAACTTCGCGCTTGGCGAAACCTGCGAACCGGACTCGGATTACATCAGCCAACCCGATCAGCGTGGTCAGTTCGATGTCTTGCCCATCAAACACAAGCTCTCCATCGCAAGGTTTCAGGCGTTGTGCCGTGAGCTGGACATCGGCGCCCGCTACACCCGATACCTGGAAGAACAGTTGCTATCTCGTGATCGCCTTGCAAAGTATTGGCTCCAAAGCCGTATCGTTGAAAGCGAGAAAGCCGCTTTCAGAGCCGCCGTGGAACAGGCGACGATGGCCGGCGATATCGACGCCGATGCCCGCGACAGGGTCATTGAAATGCTGGAGGGCCAGCGCAACACCACCTGGAAAGGCAAGCCGGTGCAATTTGCCGACCTGTCCATTCTCGACAACCGCTTGACCGGCATCGTGCTGATCACTGCGGACCTTGAGCAATCGCGCGAGGTGATGCCAGTGATCGCTTATGTGCCGCAGGATCCAGAGCACCCACTCAAGCAATACCCCTCGACCGTCGCGTTCATGAACGAATTGACGCGGCAGTTGCGCGACGACGCGCTGATCGCTTCCACCGGGATGACGTACCGCCAGTTCTTCAGCCGGTTCATTGACCATTCGCAACGCGGGCATTTCTTCGGCGGGCTGCAACAACGTCTGTTCGAGGTCAAATGGCATCGAAAGGAAACGTTCGATCCGGGCCCAAGCTGGCGGGATGTGCCGATCGATAACCCGCAATTGAATTTCGAGATTGCGCCGATCACGGGCGAACTCTGGGTACATCTTTATCAAAACAAACTGAACAAGATTCTCAATGACGCTCGGGACATCGCCGTGTCGACCGCCGATACCGATCGCAATGCCCGGTGGGCCTGGTGGGACAACTTCAAGAAAATAGTCTCCGATATTTTCAATGTTGCCCTGTTGATCGCCACGCCATTCGTTCCTGGGCTGGGCGAACTCATGCTGGCCTACACGGCGTATCAACTGACCAGTGATGTCATTGAAGGCGCTGTGGACCTGGCCGAGGGACTATGGGCAGAAGCAGCGGATCACGTTGTGGGGGTCCTGACGGACGTGGTTCAACTGGCTGCGTTTGCCGCCGGGGCGAGCATCGCCGATGCGTTCCGGCTCAAGGTTTCTACATGGGTCGAGGGCCTGCAACCGGTGAGCTTGCCCACCGGTGAAACCCGCTTGTGGCACCCGGATATMGAGCCCTACGCCCATCCAGACCTGTCGCTGCCAACAGATTCCAGGCCCGACCGGCTGGGCCYGCATCGCCATCAAGGCCGGGCCATCCTTCCTTTGGAGGGTCGCCACTATGTGACCCGCAAAGATCCGCAAACCACGCAGTATCGGCTTGAACACCCTACCCGCCCCGAAGCCTATGCACCGAAACTGGCCCATAACGGTCGTGGCGCCTGGCGCCATGAAGGTGAAAACCCGTTGACCTGGGAGAGCCCGAAGCTGATGCAACGGCTGGGGCATATGACCGATGGCTTGAGCTCACGGCAACTGGAAAACATCCGCTTGATCAGCGGCACCGAAGAAGACGCGCTGCGGCGCATGCACGTCGAAAACGCCGAGCCGCCACTATTGCTGGAAGACACGGTAAACCGCTTCAGGGCGATGGAAGATGTCGCCGCCACGACCACGCAGATTCGTTCGGGAAGCCCGATAGACCCGTCATCGCACTGGTTCGAGCAACTGATCACCGAACTGCCGGGCTGGCCGTCCGACCATGCCTTGAGGGTGTATGAACGATCCGACCTGCTCGGCCCCTCCCGCCTGTACGGCAACGCCAATGCCCGACCGGAACGGACGCTGGATATCGGGCTGGCGGACGTGATGGCCGGCAGGCTGACGGAGCGGGTCGTCAGGTTTCTCGATGAACCACAGCTCGAAGCGCTGGTCGGACCGGGACTCTCCAGGCAAGCGAAGGTACAGCGCCTGCGTGATCGCCTGGCCGACCAGGTCGAAGGGCGCAAGACCAACGTCGCGGATTTCATTTATCGCTCTCGCGCACGCAGTACCGATCGACGCGTTCAGGTCATGCAGCGGCAATACCCTGAACTGCCGACGATCATCGCCGAACGCCTTGTCGCCAATGCCCGGCAAGACGATCTGCGCATCGTCGACACACAGCAACGCCTCCCACTGGATCTCAAGAGCCGCGTCCGCGAATGTGCTTTTGAAACCCGCTCGACACGCGCCAGCGAGGGCTTTTTCCAGGCCGAACGATTGACCGCCGACACCGAGCGCCTGGTGCTCAACGCGCTGCGATTCAACAGCGCAGCCTTGGGCGATCTACGCGTGGAAATACGTGACGGCACCGCCGATGGTCCTTTGCGTTGCAGTGTCGGTCCAGACGATGCCACTCACGTACGCCTGCTAATACGCGTCGGAGACGGCCGGTATGAGGTGGTTGACGGTCAACATCGCCCGCTTTCCGATGCTGTCGACTTTCATGAAGCGCTGCTGCGCGCCTTACCGGAGCAGGCACGCCGATCAATAGGTTATGGATTGGGCCAGGGACAAGCCTTCAAGCAATGGATAATGGCCAAGACCATGGCACCGGCCGAACGCCGCACGCTCTTGCTGGAGCCTTCCATCCGGCCGGTGGCGGAGCTGGACACGAGCCTGCTGTTATGCGGCCCCGGATTTTCCAGACAGCCAGTGACCGTTGAGCAACGGGTGCAAAATCTGTACCCGCACCTGCGTGAACATGAGGTCGACAACTTCATTCGTTCCATGCCTTCGGGCAGCGACCCTGTTCAATTGATAAGCAACCTGGAACGAGAACTCACAGAGCTGGAAAACATCCTTGACGCATGGAAGATAAAGCACACGCCGTTCGAGCCCGACAATACGCTCCTACCGCCCAGGGAAATCACTTTCATCGCTAATCGCCTGATGGAATGCTTCCAGCGAAAAACCCTGGTGTTCGATGAACGCAGCATTCACTTCGACAAGGGTTATGCACTGGACCTATCCACTGAGCTCCTGAGTTTCAACCTGGAGCCATGGTGGAAGACATTGCCAGACATCCGCCCGTACCTCGAACAGATCAGCACCTTGAACCTGGACGAGATGGCATTTACGTCCGGCTCCAAGGGATTATTGAAAAGCTTTACCCAGCTACGCCATCTCAGCGCACGTCGCTGTCAGCTGACCCGCTTGCCGGACAATGTGGCCAGCATGCACCTGCTCGAAACCCTGCGTCTGAGCGGCAATCATATTGCGCTGAACACCGAGGCCGTCGAGCAACTGCAACATCTGACACGCCTGCAGACCCTGCGGCTCGATCACAACCCGCTGCGCCAGGCGCCCAATGTCGAGCGCATGCCACGCCTGAAAGTGCTTAATCTTTCAAACACCGACATCGATACCTGGCCAGACGGACTGCTGAGCAAACAGCGTCCAAAGGGGTTCTTTCTTGACCTGCGGGGAAATCCGATCAAGACCGTACCCAATGTCGTCAACGGGTCAAGGCAAGCATCAGTAGTGGCGCGCGCACGGCTGGATATCGAATCCCTGGACGATATTCAACGCCAGATCCTGTTCCAATACCGCGATTCAGTGGGCTTGCCGCGCCAGAACATCTACGCCCCTCTGGCCGCCAATGCGCGCGCCAAATGGCCGGTCGATGATGACTCCTCGCTTTGGGGTGCGAACTCGCCTGGCTTGGGGACTTACAGAGCGGATGCCTGGGACAATCTGATGAACGAGCCGAACAGCGAAGGCTTCTTCAGAATCATCGACAGCCTGACGCATTCGGCCGACTTCAGAGCCGGTGGCGCTACCCGCGCAGCCTTGTCCCGTCGTGTCTGGGAACTGATCGATGCGGTGGATCTGGATACGCCACTGCGCGAAAAACTGTTTCAGACCGCCGAGCAACCCACCACCTGTGCCGATGCCAGCTCCGAAGTTTTCAACAATATGGGCGTGCAGGCGCTTGCGTCCCAGGCGTATACCTATTCGACCAATGCCGCCGAACTGGAAACCCGGCTGGTGAGCCTGAGCAAGGGTGCCGCGCGCTTGCAACGGGTCAATGACATCGCCCGGGCCGATGCACTGTCACGTCCGAGCAGGGCCGAAGAAGTGGAAATTTACCTGGCGTATCAGACTCGTCTGGCTTCGCGCCTTGGCTTGCCGTGGCAATCGGAGGGCATGCTTTATCGCAATATCGCGGCCGTGAGCGACAATGCCATCGAACAGGCGTACACCACCGTGCTGGCGCTGGAGGAAGGGGACGGTTTGCTTGACGCCATGCTCCAACAGCTGTTCTGGGAGAAGTACCTGCATGAAACCTATGACCTGAGATTCCGTTCGAATGATCGGGCGTTCGATGAAAAGCTGCGACTTCTCGAGCAACGCAGGGAAACCGGCGAAATCAACGAGCAGGCCTACTCGGAAAGCATCAACACGCTGGCCGATGATAAACTGCAATTGGGACGAAGCCTGACCCGGATGCTGCTGGATAAATACGCGCTGTAAACGGGTAACCGGCTCCTGTAGTCCTGGCGTGCCTTGTCTTCAGGAGCCTGGCTTTTTTTTTACCGAGCGTTACACATCCGAGTCCCAGAGAACGGTGATGTTGCCGCTGAACGTGTCACTGAATCCGGGACGGAACAAAAAGTCGATGGAGTCCTGGGTCATCTCGAAACGCAGTGAACCCTCTTTTCGATCCACATATAACCCTGGCTGGAAGGGTCCCAGCCAGGCGTTGGGTTGAAGTAAAACTTCCTTGACCGGCCCGTTGTGACCGTCGATCCCGACGGGCAAGCTGAGTTTTGTGTGCACTCTGGCGCGATTGTTCGTCGGACTCCGCAAATCGCATACAAACCCGCCCCCAATGCACTGCAACATGACCCTGAAGCTCGACGAAGCCGAGATGTAAAACAGTTGGTCGGCGTAGATGCGGGTCGGCTTGCGACCGCTCTCGATCCAGGGTTGCCAGCCGCCTTCGGGCTGCAGCGTCACCTTGTTCCCACCCGGTGGCAGATCGACCTTGAGCGTGTGCTGAACATCCAGCACGAAATGGAGGTACAGCGAAGTTTGGTCCGGCACCATTGAGCCCATATCGAAGTCTCCACCCTGCCCGACGGTATACGTCATCGACCCGGTGTAAAGCCCGCTCGACATACCCAAGGGATTGGGCGTGCGCAGCTCATAGGCAAAATCGAAGTACTCGAACGTCATGCCTCCTGGAATGTTGAAAGCGGCCACCTTGGTACACGCCGCTTGCACTGGCGTCTTCCAGAAAAAACGATAGGCCCTGTCGCTGTAGCTTCCTACACCGCTGTACAGACAAGGCGGGGCTGCGTAAACCCAACTGCCGCTGGTCCAGAGCTTTTGGTGACCTTCAAGTATGTCTGTCACCCCCACCAGACTGGCGGCTGAATCACTCAGGGAATATCTTGAACCCATGCCGGTGATGCGTATTTCGACGGTTTCTGTTTCCTGGGTATCGCGATTGGTGACCGGGAAACGCCGCCAATCGGCAGGCGTTTTTACCCCCACACCCGAGATACCGGCCCAGATGGGGCCAGTGGAATTGAAACGAATCGGCACCTGGATACTGGACATCCCGGTGGCGGCGCATTCGGTTGGATGGATCGCGCAATAGCCGCTATTGGGTGTCTTGTTGATGAACACGTTCCTGTTCGGTTGCGCCGGATCAGGCTGGAACAACGCGCGGATCTCCTGATTCGCCGCCTCCGCCGAGGTCACGCACAGCGTCATCAACAACGCCAGTTTGCCGGTGAATTTTTTAAAACTTTCCATTCGTGTCATTCCCGATTGATTCGATGCCACAAGCTTCATTCTCCTGGCGCCCTGGCGTTGAACAGCAGCAAAACGTTGCCGGCGTAATCACCCGCGCGGTATCCCCCGAGCGGTTTTACCGGGTCGATCTCCAGCGCCACTCGCTTGCCCGTTGCGGCTTCTTCCCGGGACACGACCTGACGCAGGACAGAACTCAGTTCAACGCCGTTGAACCTGACCCGCAGTGCAATATTGTCGTCCGGCCTGCCATTCGACAGGTAGGGGACGCTTTCCAGGCGCGCTTCAATCGCGCTGGTGTCGTGGCGCACGTCGAAGTTCTTTCGCAGGCTGCCCAAGGTTGATGTGGGGTAGCTCCAGAGCAGTGGCTGCGCCCGGTGAATCCAGTCCGGTTCGGACGGAATGATGTAAAAAGCCCGACTCGGAACCGTCAGCGATACTTCGAACGTGTGCTCTTCGCGAGCGGCCCAACTGATGGTGCTCGTCAGTCCAGTGATTGCCATCAGTACGACGACGGCGCATTGCTTGCTCATATTCATTACCTATCCCGCCAATGAAACAGCCGTTAGCGGCTCACTACCTTCAAGTCCTGTTTACGTTCGCCTTCGAGCAGCTTGAAACGGTATTCACGGCCCTTTTCCTTGTCGAAGCCGAAAGATTTGCCCGCCAGAACATGGTGTTTGGTGGTGGCTCCACAATCGCTCTCCTTGCTCAACGAACAGTTTTTGAATTCATCGATGACGAGCACCGAGTTGCCGTTGTTGCGCAGTTCATAACGGCTGTCGGTTTCAGTGATGGCTGTCTCGAAACGTGCGTCTTTGGGCCGCACGAAGAAGATCGTGCCGAACCCGGTCATGACATTGACGCCGGCGCTCAGGGTCTTTTTGTAGTCCTCACGCTCTTCGCCGCTGACCACGAATTCGTCCTCCTTTTCCGGTACCACCGGCACGAAACGCACGCGAAAATAACGTTCGCGGTCACGTTCGCCCATGTACAGCAGGCGAGTGCCCTGCATACCCTGTGCCGGCACGATCAGTCGCGCGGGGCTGGCCATCAGGCCATTGCGCGATGCCTTGTCAGCGGAGGTCTCGACCGGAATTTCCCGAGACGTACCGTCAGCCTCATACACGATCTCCAATACGTTGACCTTGACGAACGCGGTGCTGTCACCGCTGTTGAAGACCCGCTTCAGGTAAGTGCTTTTGTCGCCATCCAGATAGTCATAAACAGTGCCGACATTGATTTGCGGCCCAGCGTTCGCCGCCATGCAAAACACACTGAGCATCGACAGCAAAAACAGACGTGTCATGTCTTCAATCCCAAAAAAATTAAACAAAATGGAGGGCCGGACGCTCACACTTCCGAATCCCAGATGATGGTGATATTGCCCTTGAGCGTGCCGCTGAAGCCGGGGCGTATCAGAAAGTCGATCGCGTCCCGCGGCATCTCGAAACGCAGCGAACCTGGCTTGCGATCCAGATAATGACCAGGCTGAAAAGGGCCTATCCAAACGTTATTCATCAGCGAGACATGATTGACCGGGCCATTGCCGGGACCGATGATGCCCGCGGGCAGGCTGAGCCTGGTTTCCACCTGTGTGCTGTTGCCGTTCTCGCCGCGCAGATAACATCGAGTACCGCCCAGCGAATCGCACTGCATCATCACGCTGAAGCGCGAAGACGCCGAGATGAAGAAGGCCTGATCGCGGTAGATCCTCGTCGGCTGGCGACCGCTTTCGATCCAGCGGTTCCAGCCGCCTTCGGGTTCCAGCGCCACCTTGTTTCCACCCGGTGGCAGGTCGACTTTCAGGGTGTGTTGCACATCCAGTACAAAATCCAGGGTCAGGCTGCCGTCATCCGGGGTCATCATCGAACCCATCTGGAAATCTCCACCAGGGCCGAGGGTGTATGACAACGAGCCGGTGTACAGCCCGGACGACATACCCAACGGATTCGGGGTGCGCAGCTCATAGGCGAAATCGACTTTATCGAAGTACATCGATGGAATTTGGTACGCCGCTACTTTGGTGCAGGCCGATTCGACCGGTGCTTTCCAGAAAAATGAATAGCTGGTGGGACTGTAGTAACCGACGCCGCTGTACTGACAGGGCGCTGGCGCATAGACCCAACTGCCGCCGTTCCACAGCTTCTGATGTCCTTCGAGGATGCCTGTTACACCCACAAGATTGGCGGCCGAATCACTCAAGATAAAATTTGAGCCGATGCCAATGATGCGCACCTCGACGATTTCCGTCTCCTGAGTATCCCGATTGGTGACCGACAGTTGTCGCCAGTTGGCCGGTACCTTCAACGCCATGTGGTCGCCAGGCATGATGGGGCGTGTGGAATCGAACCGAACAGGAATCTGGATGCTGAACATCCTGGTGATGGCACATTGGCTCGGATGCGACGCGCAATAGCCACTGTTCGGGGTCTTGTTGATGAACACGTTATTGTTCGGCTGCGACGGGTCGGGCTGGAACAAGGCCCTGATCTCGCGATTCGCCGCCTCCGTCATCGACAGGTTCAGCGCCGCCAGCAAAGCTAACCCGTTCAATATTGCTTTCACGATTAACCCGCCTTCTGCTCGGTGAAGGTGATATCGGCCAAGGTGTCCGGCGTACATCGCAGGTCACCGATCATCAGCACATTGTTTTCGCTGCGATGCCGGTCGGCCTCAAGACGGAACTGGCACAGCAACTGGTTGCCCTGACGCACTTCCAGCGTCGGCGAACCGGCGTTCATTTCCATCGAGAAGAAACCATCGACCTCTGTCACGCCACGACTGGCGTGGTTGATCACGTGGTGCCCCTTGAGCGGCTGCCCTTGCGAATCGACCAGCCGGCCCAGCACGGTCAGGGTTTTCATCACCCGCACCTTGCGGTACTCGACCCCACCCTTGTTCAGGTGATAACGGGTGCGGGCCGGTTCGATGGTGGCCGCCGGCACATGGTTGCCTTCGAAATCGAAACTCACCGAGCTGTTCTGGTACGCGGTGATCGGGATGAAGTTGCGTCCCGGCTTCAGTGCCGCGCTGCCGCCGCTATAGTCGTCGGCGCGCAGGGCAATGTCGTCGATGTCCGACTCCACATCGACAATCAGTCCGGCACCGCGCATCTCATGCTGGCTGGTCAACACCATCTGCTGGCCGCCGAGGACCAGGGTACTGTCCAGGTTGAGGCCGCCGGTAAAATTGCCGTTGAAGGACGAACGCTGAACGAAACCATCACCATTGATCGCGTCGGTACGAAAGTTGGCGAGGCTGGAAACGCCGACGCCGTAGGTATCGGTGAGCGCCGTCACAGAGACGTTTTGCAGCACATGGTCTTTCAGGTCTTTGCGCCAGCCAATGGAGGCGTTGTTGTCGCGACCACCGTCCCGGGCCGTGCGCGAACCGATACTGCCGGTGATCTGCTGCCCAGGTGCGCCGAGTGCCAGGTTGACGCTCAAGTCGACGCCGCGATTGCGGTCATTACCGCTGCTGAAACTGCCTGGCCGATCGAACAACGACAGCCGCCAGTTGCCATCGCTGCCAAACAGGTTGGTGCGCTGGTTCCAGCCCAAATCGAGGCCGACGCCTTCGACGTTGCCCTCGCTGTGGGATACCCGGGCATTGATCGTGCTTTTGCTGCTGAGTCGATGATTGAGTGCCAGCGAGGAGTTGCTGGTCTCACCGACGAACACATTGCGTTGGCGCACCCGGGTGCCATCCGGCAGGGTTTCGTAAAGATTGGTGGTGTCCAGCCAGCTACGGTTGTGGCTGATCACCACGCTGCCGGCGCCATAGTTATAGAGACTTTGCAGGTCCAGACCGGTGCCGTGGTCCTGCGTCTGGTAGACGTTGGCGTACAGGCTGAGCTGATTGGCCAGGGTCCAGTCGACGGAACTGCCGTATTGCAGTTTTTCGCGAACCTGGCGCGCCGACAGCCCCAGGATGACCCGTGGGTGTGCCAGATAATTGATCGAGGCCCCGGCCGTGGTGCTGCCGCTGGATTGCTGATTCCAATTGCTCAACAGTTTGCTTTCTTCCCCGGCGAACAGGTTGTAGCGCCAGCGCTCGTCGAGGTTGCGCCAGTTGTTGGGCTTGTACACCAACTCTTGAGTGCTCGAGGTGATCTGGCCGTCCTCGATCAGGCGCACTTCGACTTCATAGATCCCCCCCGGCAGCGGCCGAGTGTCGAGGGTCTGCAAACCGGCGGGCATCGCCTGGGTATTGATCAACAGACCGTCGCGATAGATTTCCACCGAGCCCTGGCGGTTGGCCGTGACGTAGATCGGATAGACGCTGGGCATCGGACTGTTGATGGCGAGGCTGTCGGAGCTGCCATACATGACGCCGACAGCGGTGTCGGGACTGGTGCCGAACGTGCGCGGCTGGCGGGTCAATCCTTCGGAATTGGGGGTGAAATAACCCAGACGAAAGAAACTGCCTTGCAATTCGCGCTGGGTGTAAAGCTCATGGACTGCGTGATAAAGCTTGTCATCCGGACCGCCAAGACGGGCCAGTTGCATGTTGAATGTCTGGCTCCAGTTGCCCAGGCTGGCGCTGGCTTCAAGACCGAAGCGACCGCCCAGATCCTGTTGCTGGCCACCGTTGAGATTGAGCTGGTTGCGCACCATCAGACCGCTGCTGCCGCCATCGGGCTGTTCGTAATAACGCTTGGCCTCGACGTCGCGCTCAGCGTTTTCGGTGAGGATCGAGACGAGGGAGTTTTCCAGGTTGTAATGCACGGCCAACACTTGATCCGGACACGAACCGGTGCACGTGCCCAGCGGCACGCCTGGCTTGAGATAACTGGCCCACTTTTCCCGCTCGGCGGGGCCGAAGCGGTTTTCGCTGGTGTCGGTAAATTCAAGCAACGTGATGCGATCATCACGAGATAACACCACCATGGCCTCCCCCAGCGGTTGCTGATCGAGTTCCACCCGAACAGCCAGAGGCACATCAAAGAAATGCTCCTCGAAATCTGCCGGCAGGCCTTTGGCCTGGGCCAACAGACTTCGCGGTGTCGTACCGGCGGAAGAAACGGGAGCCGCCGCTGCACTGGCACAAAACAACAGCGCAAGCGCAGCCGCGATGGGTGTCATCGGGAACATGAACTCTTACTCTGGTTACGAACGGGTTGGAGTCCGGCGGACAGGCCGGTCAGGTTGTCCGCCGGTTAACGCCACTTGAGCAGTTAGCGTTTGTTGCCTTGAAGCTCGATCAAGGCGTGCCGACCGGAGCAACGGCGTCGAAGGTCATTGCGACCACACCGGTGTAGTCGCCCGGCTGGAAGGTTGTGCCCTTGGCAGTGATTTTCAGCGGCGCGCGGTAGTTCGCGTCGGACTCGGATTCCCCCACGACCATTTGTGGAGTGAGCGTCAACTCCTTGTTATTGAACTCGACTTTCAAATCAATCGACTGAGCACCGGAGATCAATTTAGGTGCACTTTCCAGGCTGGCGTGAACCGAGCCATTATTGTTGCGCACGTCGAAGAAACCATTAACTTCTCCCATCTTGCCAGTGGCTGGCTGGAAGCTCATGTCCTGATCCTTGTTGACCAGATCAGGGTCGGTTGGCACTACATAGAAGCCATTGGTTGGCACGTGAGCGATGAGATTGATCGAGTGAGCAGCCTCGCCCGCGGCGAGAGCCATGGAGGATTGGAGAGCCAGAACAGCCAGTGGGGCAGCGATTGCAAATTTCTTGAACATCATTCAGTACCTGTTTTCTTTTAAAGGTTCGGTTCATTGAAAGTTCAGACAGCTCATAGCCGTAAAGTCCGGTGGCTGTGTTCTTTCAACGCCGGGGCATGATCGACTTACCGCTCTGGAAAGTAAGCAGGCAACTTCCTATGAGCTCGTAGTTAAACAACCTCATGACCAGAAAGACAAAACCGCAAAAAATAAAAATACAAAACGATGACTGTAAGTTGCGACCTACATACAGTTTTATTGAAAAAACCAGACAGCAGTTCTAGCCAATTAACATGGKGATTTTTACGCCTTTAGAATATAAGTTCAAAAAACTTTAGAGTAATAACTTTAAAATTCTTGAATAGCCGGGTGTCGTAGAAAGAGAGGCAGGCGGTAGGGTTTTTTCGATGGATTCCACACATTCTACTACGCCACCGCTCGTCGGCATGAGGTCGCCTCGTACGGAAAACGTCTTGATCCAGAATTAAGATATATCTTAAGTTGTATCTAAACACGACGAGAGAAGACGAAATGAGAGACCATCATTCCCCCCATCGCGAACACGGTGACGGCCGCGACGGCTTCGAGAAGCGCCCCGGCCGCGAACGCGGTGGCCGCGGCCCACGGGTATTTGCCCCCGGCGATCTGAAACTGCTGCTGCTGGCGCTGATCGCCGAGCAGCCCTGCCACGGCTATGACCTGATCCGCCAGATCGAAGGGATGTTCGATGGCGCCTACAGTCCCAGTCCCGGTGTGATTTACCCGACGCTGACGTTCCTTGAAGAAAGCGAACTGATCCAGGGTGACGCCGTAGGCGGAAAAAAACGCTACACAATCACCGACACCGGACGTCTTTCCTTGCAGGAGCAAGCCGTTGCACTGGACGGCGTGCGGATGCGCATCGATGTGAGCAAACGTTCGCTGCGCGGCCATGATCGCCCGGCCGAAATCCACGAGGCGGTGCACAACCTGCGCCACGCCCTGCAAATGCACCATGGCCGCTGGAGTCCGGAAGAAATCCTGCGTGTACGCGACTTGCTCAACAACACCGCCAAAGCCATCGTCGACGGCCCTGCCGTTCAACCCGTTCAGGAGAACGCCGAATGACTGAAGTGATTACCGCCATTGCCCGTGTCATGCACGAAATCAAACGCCGTCGCCTGGAAGTGTTGCGCGTGGTCGACCTGACCCCGCGCATGCGCCGGATTACCTTGGGCGGGCCTGAACTGGCAGGCTTCGTCAGCCTGGGCACGGACGATCACGTCAAACTGTTGTTCCCGCAGAACGCCGAGCAAGCTGCGGCGCTGGAAACCCTGGTGCTGGGTGCTGGCAAGGACAACGGTCCGCTGCCTGAGATGCGCGACTACACCCCGCGCCGCTATGACCTGAACACCCTAGAGTTGGACATCGACTTCGTGCTGCACGGCGACGGCCCGGCCTCGACCTGGGCCGAGCAGGCAAAACCCGGGCAGTTCCTGCACATCGGCGGGCCACGGGGTTCGATGATCGTGCCAGACATCTTCGACAGCTATTTACTGATCGGCGACGAAACCGCCCTGCCCGCCATCGCCCGGCGCCTGGAAGGCCTGGCGGCCAACCGTCGTGCGTTGGTGATCGTGGAAGTGGAAAACGGCAAGGAGCAGCAAGTGCTGCAGAGTGCGGCCGAGGTCAATGTGATCTGGGTGCTGCGTGAAGGTGGCAAGGACAATCTGCTGACCACCGTGCGCCAGATCCAGGTGCCAGCCGGCAGCCTGTACGCGTGGGTGGCGACCGAGAGCAAAGTGTCGCGGCAGATTCGTCGGGTGTTGCTCGATGAGCACAGCTTGAACGAACAATTCGTCAAAGCCGTCGGCTATTGGCGGCTGGATGACAGCGACGAGGAGTGATGCCTAAAAAGATCGTCCGAAGGYTCGGGCCGCGTTCGGACGATCTTTTGATCTTGCTTTTGCGATCTGGAGATTGCTGAAGATYAAGATCAAAAAGATCGCAGCCTTCGGCAGCTCCTACGGATATTTCGTTATATGTGTTCCCCGGAATTCCGTGAAGTACCTTTTTTTAGGGTATTTGGCTGGCCTGGGTTTCACCAGCCTTGGGTAACTTCGCTGCCGTCTGGCAGGAACCTGGACTCTCGGTTTTGCCAGTCGCTGAGGGATCGTGCCTGGCATTTCCAGCAGACAAAAGCGCAGCGCATTGGTGACCGCTTGAGCCAACCTGAGAAAACTCAAGCGTGCGGCGTCACTTTCATTTCTTCGGCCATCAAGCGCATTTCCTATCGAGTATTCAATCAGTCGGGCATGCCAATAGGAGGGAAGGTCCGGACGTTGCTTGAGAGCGTCTCGAGTTACGGCAGAGAACCAACCCAGTGCAGTCATCAGCACGAACCTGAGGCTCATTGTCGCTCCATTATATTTTTTCCAGGAAACATGATTCCCACCTGACCATACGGAGTTATTGAACGCCCGGCACAAGTCATGGAAAGCGATTCACACTTCCGAATCCCAAACCACCGACACCGTGCCCGACCAGGTATCGCCCTCGCGCTTGAGCATTTCTTCCACACCTTCCCTTTGCACTTCGAAATGCAAGGTGCCAGGTCGTCGGTTGACATAGAAGGAAGGTTGAAACAGCTCGGTCCCCGCGCCGCTGACCTTTAGCGGCAAGCGGTTGACCGCGCCGCCATCGGTGTTCGTCAGGCCGTTGGGCAAACTCACCAGTACCTCCAGCGGCACTTGGTCACCGGCGGCGTTTTGCATGACGCAGGTATCGTCAATCTGGCCCGTGCCACACTCGAGCTGCATCTTGAAGCGTGAACTGGCCGAGAGGTTGAAGGTCTGGTCGCGGAACAACCGCGTGGGTTTGCGGCCCTGATTGAGCCAGGCTTGCCAGCCGCCCTGGGGTTCCAATTGGATACGGTTGCCACCGGGCGGGATTTCGACTTTTAGCGTGTGTTCCACGGTCAGAGTGAAGTTGATTTCCAACAGTGGATCGTTAGGTAGCAGTACATCCCCCATGTCGATGTCCATATTCGGCCCGGCCGTGTAGGCAATCTTGCCGGTATAGATCCCCGATGGCATGCCCAAGGGATCGGGGGTCTCGATCTGGTAGCCAAAGGTCAAAATACCCAGGCCGGCCTCGTTGAATTGGAATCCCGCCGGAATGTCGTATGCCGATTGCAGCGGGCACGCCGCTTCGACAGGCGTCTGCCAGAAAAAAAAGCCACCGGTGGCGCTGGTCTGGTGATTAACCGTAGTGGATAAACAGGGGGCCCTGGCATCCTTGGCCGCGCTACCGCCCCAGAGTGTGCGGTTCATTTCGTACCAGCTGGTGCCTGGGCCAACAATATCGACAAGGGGCACAGGCGTTCTGTACGTGGCACCGAGTGCTGCCATGCGCACCTTCAATGGTCGGGTTTCGCCGGTTGTTTGATGCACAACGTCCAATGTTCGCCAGTTGGCGGGAAGCTTGACCATCGGTCCCTGACGCTCGCTGTGCCCGGCCAGAATCGGCACTTCGGTTTTGAAGTACAGGGGCATGATCAAGCTGGATATGCCAAGGGACTTGCAGTAAGCCGCGCTAGCGGCACAGCTTCCCCGGTTGGGCGTGGTATTTTCAAACCGATTGACCATTGGGTTGCCCGGATCAGGGCGAAATAGCGCCGTGACCTCTACGGAACCTGCGTATAACGGCATGGCATGTGCCAACAACAGACCACAAACACCCCATCGCACTCGCCTGCCCCAAGCATTCAAGCTATTTACAAAGACCATCACTAAAACCCTCTAAAAGAACGACGAGCCTGTTTCAAGGGCTCATCGCCTCGAAAATCATATGCACGGTGCCGTGGTAGTCGCCGGCCTTGAAGYCGTCCGGGCCTTCCAGTGCAGCGATTTCCAGCATCACCCGGCGGCCCGGCCGGGCGTCGTCCACCACCGGTTGGCTGTCCATCGTCAGGGGGATTTTGTTGAAGGCCACGTTCAAGTCGATCTCGTCACGGCCATTGGACAAGTACGCCCGTTCACTCAGGCGCGCCGATATCCCGCCATCGATATTCTTCACATCAAAGTTGGCGCGCAGCGGGCTGAGCGTTGAAGTGACCGGGTTCCAGTTCAAGCGCTGTTCGCGCTCAAGCAGTTGCGGATCGACAGGCAGTACATAAAAGGTCGCCGTCGGAATGGTGACCGACACTTCAAACTGCTCGACGAAGCGTGCGGCCAATGCCACAGGCCCCAACGCCGATGTCATCACCAACACGGTCGTCATGACTAATTTACGAAGCATTTTCTTCACCGTTGCTTGCAGGCCATTGGGTTGAGGTCAAGAGCGCCTTCACTGTTATTTCCCTGCCACGCGCAGGCTCTTGGTCTGTGTGCCCTCAACCAGATTGAAGYGGTACTCACGGCCTGGCTGTTTATCGAACTGGAAAGTCCGACCGGAAAGAATGTGATGTTTGGTAGTGGGTTGGCACTCCTGCTCGCTTTTCACTGAACAGTCCTTGAACTCATCGATCACCACCACCGTGTTGCCGTTGTTGCGGATCTGATAGTTGCCCGTGCCGTTATCGATCACGCTGTCAAAGCGGGTCTCCATGGGTCGCACGAAAAACACTGTGCCGTAGCCAGCCAGTACGTTAACGCCGGCCGACAGGCCTTTTTTATAGTCTTCGCGTTCTTCGGTGGACACCGCGAACTCATCTTCTTTCTCCGGGACTACCGGAACGAAGCGCACGCGGAAGTAACGCTCTTTATCGCGCTCGCCCATGTACAACAACCGCGTACCCTGCATGCCATTGGCCGGCACGATCAACCTGGCCGGACTGGCCATCAAGCCATCACGGGCGCTGGCGTCGGCCTGAGAGGTCAGCGGGATTTCCCGTGCCTTGCCATCGGCGTCATAGACGATCTCGAGGATATTGACCTTGACGAAGGCGGTGCTGTCGCCACCATTGAAGACCCGTTTCAGATAGATGCTTTTATCGCCATCGAGGTAGTCGTACACCACCCCGACATTGATCTGCGGCCCGGCTTGAGCCGCTTGAGAAAGCAGACAAAAACCGAACAATGCCAACAGGCGTTTCATATTCCTTAACCTCATTCATTAAAAGACAGCGGGCACGAGACGCTGCGGCTCAAGTGCCGATTAAATTTGTGAATCCCAAATAACCGTGATGTCGCCTGAATAGCGAAGACTGTCGCGCTGCAACATCTCTTCCACGGCACCTTTGCCCACTTCAAAGTGCAAGGTTCCGGGTTTGCGATCGACATACTGAGCGGGCTCGAATCTTTCGGTCCCCACACCGTCTACCCGTAATCGGCGGCGGCTTACCGATTGCCGTTCAGCGTCGCTCAAACCGCTGGGTAAACTCACCGATACATCCACCGGCACTTGATTGTTTTTATCGTCCTGTAAAGCGCAGGTACTGTTGGCCGTGTAATGCTCACACTCCATGCTCATCTTGAACGGTGCAGAGGTCCAGATATTGAAGGTTTGATCGCGAAACAACCGCGTTGGTCTTCGGCCTTGATTCAGCCATGCTTGCCAACCGCCCTGCGGCACCAAGACGACTTCATTGCCGCCCGGTGGAATTTCTATATTGAATACGTGATCGACCGTCAGGGTGAAGTCGAGTTGAATAGCGCCGTCCGTGGGCTGCATGATATTCCCCATGTCGAAGTCCGCCCCCGGGCCAACGGTATAAAGTGTCGTTGCCGTATAGACGCCCGGTGCCATTTTCAACGGGTTGGGGGTCCGCAGTTGGTACGCGAAGTCGAAATTCTTATAGGAAAACTCCGGGATGTCATAGGCCGCCTGCTTTGAGCACACGCCTTCAACTGGAGTGGTCCAGAAGAAGGTAGAACTCCAGTCATCAAAGTCGCTCCCTGGCCCGTAGCCGCAGGGTCTCGGGGCGTTCTCCCAGCTATTTTCCCGCCAAAGCGCATAGTGAGCGGGATAAGCGGGGAGTTCTCTACCAATCAGCTGCTGAACCCTCTCACTCAGCCGGTATTGCCCGCCGATGCCGGCGATTCGTACCTGCACCACGCCTGACTCCATACCGTGTGTGTCAAAGACGGGAACATCTTTCCAACCTGCGGGTACATTAAACATCGCGCCTTGACGGGGATCGGTATGCCTGGCAGGAATCGCGCGATCAGCATGCAGTTCGATCAGGGTACCGATGCTGAAGATCTGCCATCGCTTGCAATCGACTTCAAACTTCTCGCAAAACCCACTATTCGGTGTCGTATTCTTGAATTCATTACTATTAGGTTTCGACGGGTCCGGTTTGAACTCAGCACTCAGTCGTACAACTTCAGCACCAACCGGCGCGACAAAGAGCCCCAACCCCAAACACAGTAGCGTCAATCGGATCAACATTTTTTGAACATCCCGTACTTGTCCATTTTATAAAGGCTCAACCCGCTGCCTCGGCCTTATAAGTTGCATCCGCCAAGGTATCCGGCGTACAGCGCAAATCCCCGATCATCAACACATCGTTCTCATTGCGCGCACTGTTCGGGTCTAGCCGGAACTGGCACAACAACTGATTGCCATAACGCACTTCCAGGGTCGGCGAACCGGCCTTCATTTCCATGGAGAAGAACCCGTCCACTTCACTGACCCCGCGGCTGGCGTGGTTGATGATGTGGTGGCCCTTGAGCGGTTTGCCCTGGGGGTCGACCAGACGGCCGAGCACGGTCAGGGTTTTGCTGATGGTGATTTTGCGGTAGTCCACGCCACCCTTGTTCAGGTGATAGCTGGTGCGGGCCGGCTGGATACTGGCCGCTGGCGGGTGGTTGCCTTCAAAGTCGAAGCTCACCGAACTGCTCTTGTAGGCAGTGATCGGGATGAAGTTGCGCCCCGGCCGCAAGCTGGCGCTGCCGCCGCTCAAGTCGTCGGCGCGCAGGGCAATTTCATCGAGGTCGGACTCGACGTCGATGATCATCCCGGCACCGCTGCCTTGATGCTGGCTGGTCATGACGACGTGCTGGCCGCCCACGGCAACGGTGCTGTCCAGGTTCAATCCGCCGGTGTAGTTGCCGTTGAACGACGATCGCTGGACGAAGGCATCGCCGTTGATGGCTTCGGTCTGGAAGTTCGCCTGACTGGAAAGGCCGATGCCGTAAGTGTCGGTAATCGCGGTGGCCGACACGCTTTGCAGCACATGGTCCTGCAGGTCTTTTCGGT